>CAZVHN010000114.1:0-2332 GCA_964626895.1 uncultured Chloracidobacterium sp.
GGCGCACAGATGATTCAACTGGGAGAGGCAGCAACTGCTCTCGTCGGTGGCATGGAATCAATGTCGCAAGCGCCGCACGTGATAAGAGGAGCGAGATCAGGGTTCGCCCTGGGCCAGGGCAAGCTTGAAGACAGCCTGATGGTCGCTTTGCTTGACACCTACTGCAACACACCGATGGCAGGTACGGCGGAAAACCTCGCCCGAAAATTTGAGATCTCACGCGAAGATCAAGACGCTTACGCTCTTCGTTCGCAGCAGGAAGCCAAGCGCGCGCAAGATGCGTGTTACTTGTCGGCTGAGATCGTTCCCGTTGAAGTTAAGACGCGTAAGGGCAGTTTCCTTTTCGAGCAGGACGACCACTTAAGGCCGGACACTACCATGGAGGTCTTAGCGAAGCTCAAACCGGCCTTTGCTAAAGATGGATTCGTCACGGCGGGAAATGCGTCCGGCATCGTTGACGGTGCTGCGGCCCTGGTGATTGCCAACGAAGACTTCGTCAAAAGTCGCAACCTTAAACCGATGGGTCGAATCGTCAGTTGGGCCTACGCCGGCGTCGAGCCCGAGATAATGGGCATTGGTCCTGTGCCGGCAACGCGTAAAGCTCTTGAACGAGCGGGACTAAAACTTTCAGACATCGACCTCATCGAAGTGAATGAGGCATTTGCCGCGCAATACCTGGCCGTCGAAAAAGAGTTGGGCCTGGATCGTTCGCGCACGAATGTCAACGGCGGCGCGATTGCGCTGGGCCATCCGCTGGGAGCGACCGGAACGCGTCTGGTTCTTACCGTACTGCACGAGTTACACCGACGCGGCGGAAGATACGGATTGGCAACGGCGTGTATAGGCGGCGGGCAAGGCATCGCCATGATTGTCGAACGCGTCTAGATCTGGTTAGCTTTTGAACTTTGAGCTTGGTACTCTGTATTTCTTCTAGCAGGCTGAGTATTCCAAATAGCCGCCAACCGGAGTGCGGGCAGTGCGGGCACTCAATACAGAACCGGGAGCGGTAGCGACCGCACTCAACCTACACCAGGAACAAGAGGCAAATAAAACCAATGTCAGCCCGTTGAGAGTTGGTGCGGAGATGCTCATAGATATGTCGTTTCTTGAAGAATCCTGTTACTTGAGTGCGGTCGCTATCGCTCCCGGTTCTGTACTTGCTCGCTGCGCTGCTTCTGTTGCACTTCAAACTTGAATTCACAAAGCACAAACTGCTGTTTCTGTTAATTAAGTTAGTTGCCTCACCTCGATTTCTCCTCACCGAGCCTCCGGTTTCCTGTCGTCTTGATTTCCTGAATTTCCGATCAAAATCCAAAATTTTAAGCGAAGATATCGCGCCACCGATCAGTTCCGATTCGATAAGTACTGAAAACTGCAGCCTTGAGCCGGAACCTGTTGACTCTTCCCATTCGGCACAAGTCTTGCCAAGGCAAAAAGATGATGCAGACTGCCAATCGTCATCAGACCGAATTCGTCACCGCAAAGTTCACCTCGATTTAATTGTGCTGGACTTGCGGAACGCAGTGCAGGCGTGATAGAAGGTCGCAACTGCACTGGAATGGTAATCGCTATTTCTTGTTTTGCTTAATTCAAATCACTTCCGAATTCAAGGTCGCAACCTGCGCCCATCTGGTTGCGCGGATCGCGCCCTCAACTGTCAACTTTGATGCCTAAGGAGTTCCGCTTATGTCGAGAATTGTGAAGCTCTCTTTCCTCTTAATCTTTGCGGTTGCACCAACCGCAGTCGCATATGGCCAGTCTACTGTCGCTGGCGCTATAGGAGGCTCTGTCGTCAATCCGAATAAAGAAGTAGTACCTGGAGCGTCAGTAGCAGCGCGCAGCTCTGAAACAAATAAAGAGGATACGGCAGAGACTGACGGACAGGGCCGCTTCCGGATCTCCAATTTGCAACCAGGAATCTACCGGGTGACTATCAACGCGACGGGGTTCAGCCCCTTCTCGCAGGACAAGGTGGTAGTCGAAGTGGGACGAGTCACCGAATTGGAAGTACCACTCTCAATTGGGCCCGTATCGGGCAGCGTTGAAATTACCGGCGAAGCTCCGGTAATCAATACTTCCCAGCAGGACTTCTCTACCAATGTGAACCAGACTTCGATTAATGAGCTTCCAATAAACGGTCGTCGTGCTTCCAATTTCGTGTTGCTGACGCCTGGTGCAGTACCCGATGGTGATTTCGGTCTAATTAGTTTCCGCGGCGTCTCGGGCCTGCTTAACAACAGCACCGTTGATGGCGGCAACAACAATAACGCGTTCTTCGCTGAGGAATCTGGCCGCACGCGCATTAGCTCCTCGATCAGTCAGGCGGCGGCGG
>CAZVHN010000115.1:0-4052 GCA_964626895.1 uncultured Chloracidobacterium sp.
GATTGCGCAGAAACTGAAGGATGGCGTTCTCGGCAAATAGCGCCCGACGCCCGGTTCTGTTACAAATAGTATCCACCACCCCAGCGGGCTTGCCCGCTTGGGGACCCCGGACAACTAATTAAATTCCGCTGCGGAGACTTCGAATGCACTACTACGACAACGTACTTGGCCTGATTGGTCGGACGCCACTGGTCAAGCTCAATCGCCTGACGCGTGGGATTAAAGCGACAGTTCTGGCGAAGATGGAGAATCTTAATCCGGGATTCTCAGTGAAGGATCGTATCGGCGTCGCAATGATTGAGGCGGCGGAGCGAGAAGGCATACTCAAACCCGGCGGAACAATTGTCGAAGCCACTTCTGGGAATACCGGGATCGGACTCGCCCTGGCGGCTGCGGTAAAGGGTTACAAGTGTATCTTCGTGATGACGGACAAGGCGTCGGTGGAGAAGTCGCGTTACCTGAAAGCATTAGGCGCCGATGTCGTGATTACTCCGGTGTCGGCTAAGCCCGGAACACCCGACCATTACGTCTCAACAGCGAAGAGAATTGCCTCGGAGACTCCAAGCTCGTTTTATCCCGATCAGTATTCCCATCCAGCGAATCCTGAAGCTCATTACCGCACCACCGGTCCCGAGATCTGGGAACAGACGGAAGGAAAGATCACTCATTTTGTCGCCGGAATCGGCACCGGCGGGACCATTTCGGGCACGGGAAGGTTTTTGAAAGAGAAGAACCCCGAGATCCAGATTATCGGCGCTGACCCCTATGGCTCAGTTTTCAAGACCTACAAGGAAACGGGAAAACTGGTGGAAGCCACTCCTTATCTGGTCGAAGGTATCGGTCAGGAGGTGATACCGCCGAATGTGCACATCAAATATGTGGATGATGTAATCAATATTACTGACCGTGAGTCTTTCGAGATGTCACGCCAGTTGGGACGGCTGGAAGGTGTTTTTTGCGGAGGCTCGACGGGAACAAACGCAGTGGCTGCCTTGCGAGTGGCCCGCGATCTGGATGCCGACGGGGTGGTCGTCTTCATAGTGTGCGATACCGGCGAACATTATCTTACCAAGCACCATTCGGACGAGTGGATGAAGGAGAAACGTCTGCTCGAGCCGCAGAAGATTAGCGCGGGTCTGATTAGCGGCACGAAGGGAAATGGTGCGCCGGCGAGTCTTGTCTGGGTTGCTCCGGCGGCCAAAGTGGGAGATGCGCTGGGCAAGATGAATGAACTGGGTTTGACTCAAATACCCGTACTGGAAGAGGGACGGCCCGTCGGATCGTTGCGCGAGAATCGCGTGCTGGCAAAGGTTGTAAGGAACCTTGAACTTCTCGAATCGCCTGTAAGCGAGGTTATGGAGGCGAGTTTCCCAACAGTGGATGTGGATGCCAGCTCGAACGAAGTAACGCGCCAGCTTCAAAGTAGTCCGGCAGTGCTGGTGGAAGAATATGGACGCATCGTGGGCATCATCACCCGGCACGACGTGCTGGACTTGAAATTGAATAGCGGCCCGTAAGACTTTGAACTACAGAAATATCGTAGAGTCCATTTCTATAAACATTCCGTCCCTATGGGACTGGGTTGTGTGGTCACAAATCCTGCGCCAAAAAACAAGAAAGCTTCGTGTCATACTGTGAGCAGTCAGAGAGTGCTGCTTGTTCCTACTTGGGGAGTCTCTCGTAGAAACCAACAGTGAGTCCTTCATCGAGCTGCTTGGAATCCACCCTGCGGAATCCTGCCAGATAGTCCTCCGGCACGAACGCATCAGCGCCTTCCACCGTCAAAGGAACTTCCGTAACGATCCACTTGTCGATGTGAGGCAGAAATGCCCGATAGACTTGCGCGCCGCCCATGACGAACAAATCGCAACGTAAGTAGTTTTCGAGGGACAGAACGGAGTTTAAGTCCCTGAGAACGACCAGGAAATCTTGAGGTTCTATCTGCAACTGCCGGCTGAGCACAATGTTTAGTCTATCTTTGAGTGGTTTCTTGAGCGTAAGCCAGGTGTTGTAACCCATCACGCAAGCATTGCCGGTGGTCGTTTCTCTAAAAAACTTCATGTCCGCGGAGTAGTGCCAGGGCAGCTTCCCGCCTTTGCCAATTGCCCCCCGCCGGTCTACTGCCACGATTGCAATGATCATAGTCTTTCTGCAATCCCATTTAGACGTTTTCAAACGGCCACAGCTGCAGCAATCTTCCCGTGCGACTTGTAGCCCACCAGTTCCAGATCCTCATAACGCATCGTGAGCAGACCCTCGAGTCCTCGCGGTCGCCCCGGTTCATCTTTGATCTCCAGACGTGGCAAAGGCAGCGGCTCACGAGAAAGCAACTCCTCGACCTGCTCAAGATGGTTTTTGTAAATGTGATAGTCGCCCAACGTGTAGATGAAATCGCCGACTGTAAGGCCGCATGAATGCGCCACCATATGAATCAGCAAGGCGTAGGAGCTGATGTTAAATGGCACTCCCAAAAAAGCATCGGCCGATCGCTGGTAAAGCTGGCAATGAAGAATGCTTCCGTCCTCTATCTTGAACTGAAACAGCGTATGGCAGGGAGGCAGATCAACGTTCTCGGCCTGTCGCGGGTCCCAGCTCGTAACAATAAGACGCCTCGAGTTTGGATTGCGCTGGATCTCTCGAACCAACCGCGCGATTTGATCGACACCGTCCCGCTCCGGGTAGTTGCCGCCAAAAGAACGCCAGAGGTAGCCATAAACTGGACCAAGGTCCCCAGCTTCGCGGCCGTAGCGCTTGGTATGTTCTTCGTCGGCCCACTCCGCCCAAATGTCCACACCCTTCGCCCGCAAGTTTGCTTCATTGGTGTCCCCGGAGAGGAACCAAAAGAGCTCTTCGGCAACCCAGCGGAAGGGAACCTTCTTTGTGGTTACAATGGGGAAGCCATCGCGAAGATCGAAGCGCGTTTGGTAACCGAAGCAGGAAATTGTCCCAACTCCGGTTCTGTCGTGATGTTCCTTACCATCTTGCAGAATTGATCTCAGCAGATCGTGATATTGTTTCATAGGATCTTCAGTTTGGTTTTGGGCATCCCGAAGGGATCTAAGTCAATAGCCGTGGACGAGCGTTGCGCGACGCCCACGGATGGCGAAAGTAAACAAGCCTGACCCTGAAGGGGTCACACCGGGTACTGTTTGACCCTTACAGGGTCACGAATCTTTTCTCCGATCCTCCGTGTGCGTCGCGCAACGCTCGCCCACGGCTATTGACTTAAATCCTTTCAGGATTCGAAACACATTGAATCTACCTCAAGCTCAAACTGCCCCATTACTTTATGCCCCATTGGATTATATTGAGTCCAGTATAACGTTGCTCCGGCTCGTAAGGTAAGCATATGAAACACTACAACCTCGGTTTCCTCGGTTTTGGTAATGTTGGTCGGGCCCTCGCCAGGCTCTTGATGGCGAAGTCGGCCGAGCTGCGAGAACTCTACGAAATCGAATGGAGCATCACGGGAGTGGCCACGCGCGGCATGGGCTGGCTTTCGAGGCCGGAAGGTTTTCAAGCTTCTTCGTTGCTCACCAACTCTGTCGACGAATCGTCGGGTCCGGCTCGGTCAACCGGTATCAATGAATGGCTGCTGGGAGCGCGGCCGGACGTGGTCTTCGAAACTACCTCACTCAATCATGAAACCGGTCAGCCGGCAATCGACTATCTGACGGCGGTGCTGAGATCTGGATCTCACGCCGTCACAGCGAACAAGGGAGCGGTGGTTTACGGCTACGACGAGTTAAGCAAACTAGCTGCAGACGCCGGGAAGAGTTTCTTCTTCGAATCGACAGTGCTCGACAGTGCGCCTGTGTTTTCATTATTTCGGGAGACTTTACCGGCCGTGAAACTGCGTGCTTTCAGCGGCATCTTCAACTCAACTTCCAACGTAATTATTGAAACGATGGAAGCCGGACGCAGTTTTGACGAGGGTGTGAAAATGGCGCAGGAGTTGGGGATCACGGAAACTGATCCAGCTCATGACGTCGATGGCTGGGACGCAGCCGTAAAGGTCTGTGCCCTGGCGACGGTGCTAATGAAGCTTCCTT
>CAZVHN010000116.1:0-2864 GCA_964626895.1 uncultured Chloracidobacterium sp.
TGCTCCTGGAATGTGGTCCTCAACGATTCAGTCAGGCCTGATCATCCACTGCGAAACGCTGAAAGACCGCTTCGCTATCCTGGATCCGCCTGACGATCTGGATATCGAAGAGATTCGTGAGTTTCGCGAACCGATCGACACGAAATACGCGGGACTCTATTACCCCTGGATCGAGGTACGTGACCCGTTGCTGCGTCGCAACGTACCAGTCGCGCCATCCGGCCACATGGCGGGATTGTACGCGCGCGTCGACGTAGAACGTGGCGTGCACAAAGCACCGGCAAACGAGGTAATCCGTGGTATCCGGCGGATTATTCGCGACGTCTCCAAGCGCGAGCAGGATCTGCTGAACCCCAGAAACATTAATGCGCTGCGGGCTTTTCCCGGTCGTGGACCACGCGTCTGGGGAGCACGCACACTTTCGTCCGATGCTTCATGGAAGTACATCAACGTACGCAGACTCTTCATTTTTGTTGAGGAGTCTATCGACGAGGGCACCCAGTGGGTCGTGTTTGAGCCAAACGACGAACCTCTTTGGGCACGTGTTCGGGCGACCATCAGCAACTTCCTGCTCACCGTGTGGCGCTCAGGAGCGCTCGAAGGCACGAAGCCGGAAGAGGCGTTTTTCGTCAAGTGTGACCTTACGACAATGACGCAGGCCGATATCGATAACGGTCGTCTCATCGTTGTCATCGGCATCGCACCGGTGAAGCCCGCCGAGTTCGTAATCTTCCGCATCCAGCAGAAGACGCGCACGGCGACGTCAGCCTAGTGGAGCTACTAACTGTCAACCGCTAACGAAAGGGAAAGAAGATGCCTCCTGTTTTTCGGGATGATCCATATACCGGCTATAACTTCGAGGTGATTGTCGCTGGGGTGAGCGAAGACGGGACCGCTGTCAGGGGTTCGTTTTCCGAAGCAATGATCGGCGACACCTCGATGGACCCAATTGAGTATCGCAATGGCAGTGAGGCGCTCACCGTAAGAAAGATTCCAGGCCTCATTAAATTTGCCAACATCACTCTCAAGCGCGGCTACACGGGAGATCTGGCTTTCTGGAACTGGCTCGTCGAGGCGATGAATGGTCTCGTGCGACGAACGGAAGGCTCGGTCGTAATGCTCGATGAAAACCGTCAAGAGGTGATGCGTTGGAACTTTCGCCGCGGTTGGCCTTGCAAGTACACGGGACCCAGTTTCAACGCCAAGAATAATGAGATTGCGCTTGAGTCGCTCGAGATTTGTCACGAAGGAATCGAGATTGACGGTCAGGCATGAGCGCTGCTGCTGCAACCATCCCCGGTTTGTACTTCACCGTGGGTGCGCGCCCCGTGGAACCGTCGCCGCTCCGCTCGGACGTGGCGGGTTTCATGGGGCGCACCCGGCGGGGAACACCCGGTAAACTCGTTCGCGTCGAGGGCTGGCGCGCTTATCTACGTGAGTTTGGGGGGCTCGATCGTGATGCAGTCACCTCTTACGCCATTCGCGGTTACTTCGAGAATGGAGGGGAGGTGGCGCACGTCGTACGTTTGTGCGGCAAAGACGTCAAGACTGCCACTATCACATGGGACGTCGCCGAGCTCGATGTTAATGGTCGGCTCACAACCGATTCGCCGACTGCTTTCCTGTGGACTCAGTACCGCATTGAAGCGAGCACACCCGGCAAGTGGGCGCGCCACACTCAAGTAACCATCCGCTACCGCCATGAAGGAACGACGGGTAAGCCCGAGGTTGATTTTGTGGTCGAGGTTCCTTCAGAACCAATCGAATATCTGCTCGGTTTCTCGCCCGACAACGTTGAGGAAGAACTGCACGATCAGATTGCCCGTCGATCGCAGTTCATTCGCCTAACGCCGACCGGGCAGCAGATCCAAGGCGTTGCGGCAAGTAAGGGCCCGCGACAAAGGGTCTGGAGTCCGGCGGCAAGTGGCAGGGATAAGTTGCCGCCACTCACACTGGCCTCAGCGGACGATGCGCTCGAGCAGCCGGACAAGTTTCAATATCTCGACGCAATTGAAAATACAGGTAACTCGGAAAACTGGGCCATGGCTGACGAGCCCGAAGTGGCGATCGTTGCGCTGCCTGATTTGCACACCGACATTCTCGATAACCACGATAGATGGGAAGTCATCCAGGCATGGATCACCCAGGCAGAAGCGTCACGCGATCGCCTTATACTCATTGACTTGCCACCCACGGTTCCGGGCGGCGACTCATTTAGAAATGCGGAACGGGTTGCTGAGTGGATCAACGACCTAAGACAAGTTATCGGCGACGAGCGACTGCAGCGTGCCGCTGCCGTTTACCACCCGCGGGCGACAGTATCCGACCCACTGGGAGGAATTCTAAACCCGTTGCGCAGCATCCCTCCGGCCGGACATGTTGCGGGAGTCATTAGCCGCCTCGACCGTGAGCGGGGAGCGCATCACACGCCGGCTAATGCTCAAGTGTTCGAGGCGATCGACGTCTCGCAGCGATTCGATGAGCCGGCGCAAAGTCTCTTGTTCGCGCAGGGAGTGAACCTTCTCAGGTGCGCGCCCGGGCGCGGCATTCAACTCTGGGGCAGCAGAACTCTGTGCCTCGCCGACCCCGGTCGCTTCATCGCACACCGGCGCCTCATTCATCGCCTGGTGAGAGCAATCCGCCGCGTTGCCGAGCCGCTGGTTTTTCACACCAACGGGCCTGAGTTGTGGCTCACATTTGTCCGCTCAATCACAACCGTACTGCTCGAGGCCTATCGCGCCGGTGCACTTAAGGGGGCACGCCCGGAAGAGGCCTTTCGCGTGCGTTGCGATGAAAAGACAACAACCCCGGAAGATATCGAGAACGGCCGCCTGATCTGCGAAATCGAGGTCGCGCCGGCGACG
>CAZVHN010000117.1:0-6376 GCA_964626895.1 uncultured Chloracidobacterium sp.
TTGACCGGTTCACTGTGCGCGGTGCTAAAGTAACCGGCACAAGGTACCCATGGGCGTCGCTAAATTAACCGACCAGAACACGATAGTGCCGGAGAGCAAGTATGCGCGCATCGAGCGCGAGCGGCGCTACCTTTTGCAGGATCTGCCCGAGGGATTAACGCGTGCCGATCCGCATGTACAGATCACCGACAATTACATCACCGGCACGCGCCTGCGCTTGCGCAAGGTGCGAGACCCCAGGACAAATAAATGGACGGTGAAGTTTACGCAGAAGTTTGCGCCCAACCCGGCAGACTTTTTGCGCACCGTCATCACCAACACATACCTCAACGCCGCTGAGTACCAGATGTTGTCGGTCTTTGAAGCCAATGAGATTCGCAAGAATCGTTATCTCTTCGAGTGGGAAGGACGAACGTTTGCGATCGACATGTTTCTGGGTGATCTCTTTGGATTGGTCCTGGCGGAAGTCAGTTTTGAGAGTGACGCAGATCTAGCCAGCTTTCCGAAGCCGCCCTTTGCGATAGCGGAAGTAACGAACAATGAGTTATTCACGGGCGGTAAGCTCTGCGATTTGACGTTTGAAGATATTCGCGACGAAATCAGGCGCAGCGGAACAGCGGCTTCAATAGGGAATAGTGCAGGCCAGAAATGAATCGCTGGGAAGTCGACCTATCGGTTGGTACCGTCATACTTTTATGATCTCACACGCTCTGAGTCCGCTGCGGACGACTGACAATAGCCCAGCACTTGAGTGCTGGGTCGTTGATACATTATCTCTCCAGTCCGCCCAGGCGGACGACTGATGGTTGATAGGGTCTATTCATCGTTGAAGGTGTTTCTTCAGCCGTCCGTTTCACGGACTATGAGAATTCAGGATGGCATGCCCAGCACTTAAGTACTGGGCTACTATCAGTCGTCCGCTGCGGACTAAGAACCGGACGCACCCGGCCTATGCAGCGGTGACCGCATCCGGCTCTGAATACTCAGGAGCGGGCACTCGCCTGAAATAGACTGCCAGTAGAAAAGCCAGAAACATGATCACCGAGCCGGTCCAAAAGGTAACGAACAGCGAGTGGTCGCTCATGTAATGAGGAACGCCGTCGGCGCCCACTTCCGGCGAGGCGCTGTGAATCAACAGGGCCGCGATCGAAGGACCTACCGCTCGGGCCAGACTTGACACTGACTGAGTAACTCCCAGCACGCCTCCCTGCTCTGCAGCTCCGACGCTTTTCGACGCCAGGCTATTCAAAGCCGGCGTTGACAGAGAGTTTCCCAGCGAGAAGATGCCGCCGCCGATGAGCAGCGCCACCAACCCGCCGGCATTTGGTCCCACGAAGGGCACTGCAAAAAGGCTGGCCGCGAAAAACAACGCCCCCACGATCACCAGCCACAGTTCACCGAATCGTTTTACCAGCCGGCCGATTAGTACACCCTGAATGATCACGGCGATGAGTCCCACGTACGCAAAGAGGTAGCCGTTGTGTTGCGCGTCATAACCAAAGCGAAACATCGTGTAGAGTGAAAACGACGTCGTCATGATCGAGAAAGCGACGATGAACAAGAAATAAATCGTGAGTATGAAGCCCAGTCGCGGCTGCTTTAGTGAATTAATGAGTTGCGCGAATCCGCGCCCGCGTGCTGCGGAGACACGCGCGGGGTGATCCGGCGTAACGGTCTCCGGCAAAGTGAAATAAAGCAGAAGGGCGTTTGCGAAACAGAGACCGGCGGCAAAAAGGAAAGGTACGTGAATACCCCAGTGGCTCAGTATGCCGCCAATTGCCGGCCCAAAGATGAACCCGAGCCCGAAAGCTGCGCCGAGTAGTCCCATACCCTTGGCACGATCTTCTTTGGTAGTGATGTCGGCGATGTAAGCCTGCGCAGTGGAGATATTTCCGCCCGAAATACCGTCGAGAATTCGTCCGACGAAAAGCATCCAGAGCGTTGTGGCAAAGCCAAGAATCAGAAACCCGATTCCGGTGCCTATGATCGAAATCAAAAGAACCGGACGCCGGCCATACTTGTCCGAGAGCCGCCCCAGCACCGGAGAAAAGAGCAACTGCATGACCGAGTAAGAAGCAAAGAGCAGTCCGACCGTGCGGGGGGTGGCATTAAACTGCGTGCCTTCAGCGTAGAAGGGGAGCACCGGGATGACGATGCCGAACCCCAGCAGGTCGATGAAGACTGTGGTGAAGATTACGACGAGGGGAGAGCGCTTCATGGACTAGTGAATCGTAAATCGTGAATAGTAATTTCGTTATCAAGGTTGACGTGCTTTCGTAATCGGCAAGCCATTTACGATTCACGATTGACGATTCACGCGTTAGCCCTTGCTACCTACGGCGGCCGCTTGAACCTTTTGACAGGGCCAGATCGACGGAAGCCATGCCACCTCCCGCAATCAGGAGTGCCAGGGCCATCCCCAACAGTGATAGCGCATACTCCATGCCTTTGGGAGCAAAGAAGAAGCCCCAATGAACTCCAGCCACGGCCGTGAGCATTGTGCAAGCTACAAAGAACGCTCCCATGCGCGTCAGTAGTCCCAGGACGATAAGAAGTCCGCCGACGAGTTCTGAGAGGGCGGCCGCGCCGAGCCACAGCCAGGTGGGCTTCATGAAGCCAAAAGGGGTCGTGCCGGAAACGAACTTTTCGAAGCCGGATCCCCCAAAACTACCCAGGACCTTTTGAGCGCCATGTCCAATCATCACGGCCCCCAGCGCCAGTCGAATCGGGACAGTTACCCAATAGGGTGAAGTGGCCATTAGTTTGCGGAACATGCAGGCCCCCTTTCCACAGAATGTTCTAAGAGCGAGGCAAGATACTAAATTATCTTGACCAAAAAGTCGCCCAACACAGCGTTGAGAAGAAGAGTCAAAGGGCTACGCGCCCGCTCCTAAGACTCGCATCTCAAAGTGGAATCGATAATTCAAGCTCCGCAAATTTACAAGTCAGGAAGGTGGACCCTGTCCCCGCCTCAAGCTTGAAACCCTGAACTGCAAATCAGCTTCTCAACCGTATTCACCTTGCTCTCAGGTCAGGACAAGCGGTCGTCCCCGCCTCAACTTGAGAGCTATTCAAAGTAAGAGCGGGGACAGGGTCCGCCTTCCTGACCCTGAGGTTTTTAGAGTTGAGAGGTTCTGGCTAAGGGCAATGCCTTTCCAAGGTGCCCGGGACAGGGACGCACTTCCTAACCGGCAAATTACCGCAACATGTAACTCGCTTCCAGAGCACGCGAAGCGCAAGGAGAAGCTGACGTTAGGACCAGCCTTTAGGCTGGCATCGTCGTTCGTAGTAACATCCCTTCAAACAGATACATTTGATCACACGCGTCCAATACAATGCTTACAAGACATTACTACGCACTTCGGTTGGCAGTTCTAATCATCGCTGGTGCTATTTCCGCCTCAGCCCAACCAGCGCAACCCCAGGCTTCGGTACCTGGCATCGCTTTCATAGTCTCGATGCCGAAACCACATACTCACATGCTGGAGGTCGAGGTGCGGGTAAAACGTGGGGCCGGAGTTGAGGCGCCGCCGGCAGACGTGCTGGTGATGCCGATATGGACACCGGGCTCATATTTGGTTCGCGAGTTTGAACGACACGTTCAGGATTTTGTCGCGGTCGATGCCAACGGTGGCGCTCTGCAGTGGGAAAAGATCAACAAGAATTCCTGGCGGGTCACGACCAACGGCTCGCGCGACTGGCGCGCCACCTATCGTGTCTACGCAAACGAACTAACAGTCAGGACCAATCAACTGAATTCAGATCACGCCTTCTGGAACAATGCCGCGCTCCTGATGTACCTCGAAGGCTTTCTCAACTCCCCATCCACCCTGCAGATTCTTGCGCCCCAACCATGGAAGGTAGCAACAGGGCTTCCTCCTGCGCCCGGACCGAAGAATACTTTCCGCGCCGAGAACTTCGACATTCTTTACGACTCGCCCGTTGAAGTCAGTAGTTTCAAAACGCTTTCGTTCGACGTCAAAGGCGTTCCCCATCGCATTGTGATCGACGGCGAAGGCAACTACCAGCCCGAAAGAATGCGCCGCGATGTGCAGAAGATTGTGGAGGCCTCGATTGACCTAATGGGTGGAGAAATCCCCTACAAGGACTACACCTTCATCCTGCACCTGCGAGCTAATACTGGCGGTGGGCTCGAGCACCTCAACTCAACCGCGCTTGGCTTCCGCCGTTTCAATTTCAAACCGGAGGCAGATTATCGCAGCTTCCTATCGCTGGTAGCGCACGAGTTTTATCACCTGTGGAACGTTAAGCGTATTAGGCCCGACGCGCTGGGCCCGTTTGACTATACAAAAGAGAACTACACGAAGCTTCTTTGGGTCGCGGAAGGCATTACCAGTTACTACCAGAACATAATTCTGCGGCGCGCGGGTCTCATTACCGACAAGGAGTTTCTGGCCGGGGTTGCCAAGTCATTTCAGGACCTGCAAAAGATCCCCGGGCGCAAGGTGATGAGCGCGGAAGAGGCAAGCTTCGACGCCTGGATCAAGTACTACCGGCAGGACGAAAACTCCGTAAACTCTCAAGTGGACTATTACGACAAGGGCGCCATTATCGGGCTCTTACTCGATCTGGAGATTCGCAAACTCAGCAAAGGCACAAAATCGTTGGACGACGTAATGCGGCAGCTCTACAACGAGTTCTCCAAAAAGGAACGAAATTACACCCCCGCGGATTTCCAGAAAGTCAGCGAGCTGATGGCAGGCGTGAGCCTGGAAGATTTTTTCGCCAAGTATGTACGAGGGCGTGAAGAGCTTGACTACAATGCGTCGCTCGTCGCGGCGGGCTTGCGGTTGGACACAACGGGCGCGACAGGCAATCAGAAGCCGGTTGAAACAGCCTACCTCGGCGCTGATCTGGTCCAGGAAGGGGACCGGCTTGTGGTTAGTCGCGTATACGCCGGATCCCCTGCCTACGAGCAGGGATTGAATATCGGTGATCAGATCGTGGCCCTGGACAACCGGCGCGTCACCAAGGAGTTTTTTGACGCCCGCATGGCGGAAAAAAAGCCGGGCGACTTGGCGAATCTAACCATATTTCGCTTTGACGACCTCAGCTCGTTACCTATGAAACTCGGCGGCTCGATCGATGCTCCCTACCGAATTGTGGCGGTCGAGAACCCTACCGCTGAACGCCGGCAGACCTATCAATCATGGTTAGGTGTCGCTTTGACCAAATAAGCACCGCAGAGGAGGGTCAGTTTAGAGTTCAAACTTTAGTTTGTGGCCCCGAAACGGCAACGGCGGGGTCCCTAGCGGGGCAGCCCTGCTGGGGTGCTAGTCTAAAGGTTGAACTCTAAACTTCCGGAATCAAACTGATCCAATACTCACGGAGAACTTTACCTACACTGTTAACCTGCGACCACGTACAATGAGTCGGCCTCAGACTGAGGACCATAACTTCATGGCCAGCAACTACGAACACATCAGATTCAACATTGACGACCGGGTCGGGCGCATTACCTTTGCGCGTCCGCCGCTGAATGTTTTCAACATCGCGATGATGCGGGAGATTGGCCAGGCGCTCGTTGCGTGTGGCCACGAACGCCGGCTCGTGGCCATCGTGTTTGATGCGGACAAGGATTGTCGGGCGTTCAGCGCCGGAGTTGCGGTGGAAGAACATGTGGAAGGGACCATCTATCAGATGCTCGACTCCTTTCATGCGATCTTTCGCACGCTCGAACAAATCGCCCGGCCAACAATTGCCGTCGTTGAACATTCGGCGCTGGGAGGCGGCTGCGAGCTGGTGGCTGCCTGTGACATCGTGATTGCCGGCGAACGGTCACGCTTCGGCCAGCCGGAAATAAAGCTCGGGGTTTTTCCGCCGGTTGCGGCCGTGCTGCTGCCGCGCATTATCGGCGACAAACGCGCGCGCGAGCTGATACTGACGGGAGATCTGATTGACGCTCTGGAAGCGGCCCGGATCGGACTCGTCAATCACGTGGTCCCCGGTAATCAGCTGGGGCCCAAACTTCTCGAGGTGCTCTCAAAGTTGCGCGAGCTTTCCGCCACCAGTCTTGAGCTGACCAGAAAGGCAATCGATCTCGGCCGCGGGCACTCGATCGATTCAGCACTGGCGGAAGTCGAGAACGTTTACCTGCATGAGTTGATGAAGACGAAAGACGCCAACGAGGGCATCAACGCATTCGTGGAAAAACGCAAACCAGTCTGGAGCGATCGGTGATGGAAGAACAGACGCGGAGACGCGGAGAACGGAGACACGGGGAGGCGGAGACGATGAAAGCAACTGAACGCACAGCTCCAAGGCAAGTCTCGAATTCCACCACACTGCCTTGTCTCCCCATCGCCCCTTCCCCCCGTCTCCGCATCTCCCCGTCTCCCCTTCTCCCCGTCTCCCC
>CAZVHN010000118.1:0-11780 GCA_964626895.1 uncultured Chloracidobacterium sp.
GCTCAGAGCACCCAGTTCCTGGGTAAGACCAAGTAGAAAATGAGAAAAGCGCGGGAAGTGACTTCCTGCGCCCGTTTCCAGAGGACTATCCGCAGATTACGCAGATAAGATTAACGATCCACGAAATCACACGAGCCAACACAACTCCTTGGGTCTTTTTGTATCATTTCTTGGATCGTTTCCCTTTTTGTTACTGCTAAACAGTCTTGTATCTGAAATCCGCGTAATCTGCGGATAGTTGTTGGCTCGGCTACCGTTGAGCGCCGTCGAGAAACGCTTTGAGTTTGCGCGAACGCGAGGGATGCCGCAGCTTGCGCAGTGCCTTGGCTTCGATCTGGCGAATACGCTCGCGAGTGACTGCGAAGTGTTGGCCCACTTCCTCCAACGTATGTTCAGATCCGCTGGTGCCCAGACCAAAGCGCATTTTGATCACTTTTTCTTCACGCGGCGTCAGGGTCGCCAGCACTTCATCCGTAATCTCGCGAAGGTTCGAAGCAACTACCGCATCTGCGGGATTCAATATCGACTTGTCTTCGATGAAATCGCCCAGATGCGAATCTTCCTCCTCACCAATGGGTGTTTCGAGCGAGATTGGTTCCTGGGCAATCTTCAACACCTTCCGCACCTTCGACACCGGTATGTCCATCTTCTTGGCGATCTCTTCGCTGGTGGGCTCGCGTCCCAGCTCCTGCACGAGTGCGCGCGAGGTACGGATCAGTTTGTTGATGGTCTCGATCATGTGCACGGGAATACGAATCGTTCGTGCCTGATCGGCGATGGCGCGGGTGATAGCCTGGCGAATCCACCAGGTGGCGTAGGTAGAAAACTTGTAACCTCGCCGCCACTCAAACTTGTCCACCGCCTTCATCAGACCGATGTTGCCTTCCTGAATTAGATCCAGAAACTGCAGCCCCCGATTAGTGTATTTCTTGGCGATTGAAACGACGAGCCGGAGGTTGGCCTCGACTAGTTCGCGTTTAGCCTGGCCAGTCTGTTGCTCACCGATGACGATTGACTGCAGCGAGCGCTTGATTTCAACCGGCCCGACGTGGTGATCCGCCTCGATTTGCACCAGGCGCTTTTTGGACGCCGAAACCCGGCGCTTGAACTCTTTCTGATCGTCGGGCTTAATCCGTTTCTTGGTGAGCTTTTCGGTGTAGTTGGTTATTTCGCGCTCTGAGTCGCGAACTTCCTTCTGCACGGCGCGGATGGCATTGATCAAACGCTGTCGCGCGCGCTCGGTCATACTCAACCGTCCTATTTCCTGGGCGATCTCCAAACGAAGGCGCGCCACTTTGCGACGGAGGCGCATCAACTTCCGGCTCTTTTTCCCGCGGGTGATCTTTTGCTCAGCCCTGAGTTTCTCCCATTCTTTCAAGCCTTGCTTAAAAAGCTTGCGGATATTCTGGATGCCTTCGATGGTCCAGTTGCGATACTCCTCCGCTTTGTCTTCATCTCCGGTCAGCTCAGCCTGCTCCGAAAAAAGCACGATCTCGCGAATGTTTGCCGTGCCGGCTTCCAAGGCTTCGCCGATTCTGAGTAGCTCCCTGACGGCCAGCGGCGAACGCGCGATGGATTTCTGGGTCTTCAGCTGCCCTCGCTCAATGCGTTTTGCGATGGCCACCTCGCCCTCACGCGTCAGCAGTGGTACTACGCCCATCTCGCGCAGATACAAACGAACGGGGTCGTTTGTTTTCTCGAGCGCGCCGGCGGAAAGGTCAAGCTCGATATCATCGTCGATTGATTCCTCGTCGTCGTCGGCAACCGCGACAGCGGCTTGTTCGAGAAGTCTCTCGTCGGAATCCGCAACAGGAATATTCGAACCTTCGAGCTTCTGGAGCACGTCCTCGATGTCATCTGGTGAGACGACATTGTCCGGCAACTCGCGGTTCAAATCGTCGAAAGTCAAATACTTCTTGTCGCCACCCAGCTCCAGCAATCTCTCCATCACATCATCCCGATCTTTGTCGTCAATACTCACTTCTTATCTACTCCATTAGACTTTAGGGCAATCGCAGGTTCAGAAAACATTAATGCTAATTGGAGAACGTTTATCGAAACCTAAATTGCAAACCAAAACCAGAAATCTTAAAGGCCCGTTTGCATTGCTTCTGCCTTGGGCAGTAGCGCACCTCTGCGTCGGGCAAGTTCAATTTGTTCGCTCGAAAGCGTTGAAACTCTTTCGCTATCTCCTTCTCGCTCTGCTGTCGACAACTCCGCTCTTATTTCCTCGATCCGATGATTGAGTTGCATCAGTCGGAACGTATGTACACATTCTTCCGGGGCGTAGTGCTCATTTGACGCATGTAGAGACTCACTCATCAAGAGCATTGGCAGCAGCCGCGAAGACAGCGCGTCGTCTTCCGTCTTTCGGCTCAGACTCTCAAAATTTACCTCCGTCCCTTCACTTTCGAGCTCAAGCAAGGCTCGAAATATGGCGGCCGTCGGCAGATCCTCGTAGTCTTCAGACCTCAAGATAGGCAAGACACCGTGGCGTAAGGCCTCGTCAGCAAAGAGTAGCCCCAACAGCCGTTGTTCTGCCGGCGTGGCATCGGCCTGTCGGGTCAGGGCCCTCCTGGCGCCAGGCTTGGTGTCACCACCTCGCACAAACTGCCATAATTCGCGCAGCACCGATGCATCCGCGATTCGTAGCGAATCGGCGGCAATGTCAAAATACTCGCGCTTCTGAATCCGGCTGCGGACAGCGCGAATAAACGGGAGCACCTCATCAATCGCTGCCTCCTTCTCAGCAGGATTAGTAAGCTTGCGATCCCGTACAGCCTGATCGATTACGAATTGTATGTGGGGTTGTGCCTCGCCACGTCGCCGCTGATACTCGTTCGCGCCCGATCTTCTGATGAATTCATCCGGATCGGCGTTGTTTGGAAGAACCAGGACCTTGACTTCAAGGTCTTCTGCCAAAAGGGTTTCGATTGCTTTCTTTGCTGCCTGCACGCCTGCTTGGTCACCATCATAGTTGACTACGACCTTACGCGCAAACCGAGCCAACAGTTTCACTTGGTCCGGTGTAAGCGCCGTGCCCAGACTGGCAACAACATTACGAATGCCAAACTGGTAGGGAATAATCAGGTCGAGGAAACCTTCAACCAGAATCACATAGCCCTGCCGGCGGATTTCATCCCGCGTCAGGTTTAAACCAAAAAGGTTCCGCCCCTTCACATAGGCAGCGGTCTCCGGCGAATTTATATACTTCGCATCCTCATCCTTTAGAGTGCGGCCACCAAAAGCTATCGGTCGCCCCTGGATGTCCATGACCGGAACAATCAGTCGCCCACGAAAGCGGTCATACGAGCCGCCTTCTTCTTTCTTAACTACCAGGCCGCTGCGCTCAATCTGGAGTTGACTCGCACCCTTCTGTCGGAGGTGCGATGAGAGCGCATCCCAGCTATCGGGTGCATAACCCAGACGAAACGTTTTCCGCGTCTCATCGGTAATTTCTCTTTTTTCAAGATAGTCTCGTCCTATTTGAGACTCAGCGCCTCCATGTTCCAGCTGCTGCTCCCACCACTCGAGCGCCCACTTGTTGAGTTCAATGACTTCATCCACTTCCTGTCGCCGGGCTTCGAAGCGGCTGTCGTCAACCAACTTGGGCAGTGGCACGCCGCTCTTTTCAGCCACGATCTTGATCGCGTCAGGAAACGCGACCCGTTCCATCTCCATCACGAAATTGAAAACCGATCCGCCCTTGTGGCAACCGAAGCAGTAGAAGATCTCCTTCGCCGGACTCACCGAGAAGGAGGGCGTCTTCTCCTTGTGAAACGGGCAACACGCCATCCAGTTTGCGCCTTTCTTCTTCAGAGTGACGTAGTCCTGGACCACCCGCACAATGTCTGCCTGGCGTTTGAGATCATCAATGAATGTTTGTGGATAGCGCATGCTTTGTCTATTGCCTGAGTTCAACTACGGTCGCACCCGAGCCGCCCTGATCTTGCGGTGCGGCTGCGAAGCGGGCAACGTGCGGATGGTCTTTCAACAGCTCGGCGATTGCCCGCCGGAGCGCTCCAGTGCCGTGGCCGTGAACGATGCGCAACTGACTGAGACCACCGAGAGATGCAGCGTCGAGAAACTTATCGACCGCGTCCACCGCTTCATCCGCCCTCTGACCGATAACGTTTAGCTCCGAGCGTGCGATGTTGTCCGACGAACTGAGCTGGAGGACCGTGTTACTCGTTGGGCGCAGCTTTGAGAAACGGCCCCCTTCGCGTTTGACTGGCGTAGTTTCCTCCACCAGTTCGAGATTTTCCAACTTCTCTCGGAAGCGCAGCGATTTTACTCGCACCTCGGCTTCGTTGCCTTTGACGCTGTCAACAATGCCTACCGAGCCAAACGAACTCAGTCGCACACGATCGCCTACGGCGATATCCCGAGCGGGCGCCGCAACGTAGAGCGCATCCTCGGGCTCAGATAAGTCCTGACCCGAAACCTTGAGGGACGCACCAGTGGCATGACTACCGGTGACGACCTGACCCTCGCGCACAACCCGTACGGGGCGGGAACTCGTACTGGTCGGAGCCGCACTCGGTTGCCGGCCTTTCGAAGCGCTAGCGGCGCGCTGGGCTTCGCGTTTCAGTTCCGCCACGCGACGTTGGGTTTCTCGTTCAAGCTTTAGCCGTTCGGAGCGATCCTGGACAGTGGCGAGCAGCTCCCTAGATCGCCGTTCAAAGTCGAGCACGATTTTCTCGAGCGCGGCTTGAAAAGAAGTCTGGCGCTGGCCTTCTCTTTTTTCGGCTTCTTTCTCGAGCGCGGCAAATTTCTCCGCGACCGCGGCCCGCTCCTCCTCCAGCGCCTGCCTCAAGGTGGCGGCTTGCTCGGACTCGCGTTTAATGCGGCGCAGATACTCTGTGGCCTGACGTGAAGAGTCATTCACGCTTGCAGAGGCGGCGACGATTATTTCGTCTGAGATTCCGAAGCGTCGAGCGATTTCCAGACCGGATGATGACCCGGCAACGCCGACGAGCAAGCGATAGGTTGGGCGCAGAGTCTTCTCGTCAAACTCAACGCTCGCGTTCAGCACCCCCTCTTCGTTGGCTGCGTATACCTTCAGACCGCTGTAGTGCGTGGTGGCCATCACACACGCACCGCAAACTTTGCGGAAATGATCTACCACCGCAACTCCGAGCGCGGAGCCTTCCTCCGGATCGGTGCCCGTTCCCACTTCATCAAGCAGGACCAGGGCGGGGGCCAGGCAGAGTTCTATCATGCGCGAGATGTTGGCCACATGCGATGTGAAGGTCGAAAGATTTGCGGCCAGCGACTGGTGGTCACCAATATCGGCCAGCACTGAGGCAAAGAAGGGAACTTGGGCGCGGCGTGCGGGTACAGGCAACCCTGAGAGGGCCATTAGCGAAAGCAATCCGGCAGTTTTAAGCACGACCGTCTTGCCGCCGGCGTTGGCGCCCGAGATGATCATGGAGTCGTGTTTGTCGTCCAGCGAAAACGAAACTGGCACCACTGCGCCGCCTGAAGCACGGAGGTTTTCTTCAAGCAGCGGGTGTCGGGCTTCTGCGAATTCACAGACTGAAGTCTGTTCCACACTGATCTCGGGAATTACGCAATTGAAATTCTGGTGAAAGACTGCTTTGGCGTTAATGAAGTCGAGTTCAGCAATGGCGTCGGCGGCCATTTCGATTCCTGCCAACTGAAGCCGCAGCTCCTCCGTTAGAGCGAAAAGGATACGGTAGATCTCCCGCTCTTCAGTTTCGCGCAGACTCTGCAATTCGTTGTTGGCATCAATCGTCTCGAGCGGCTCGACGAAAGCAGTCGCCCCCGACGACGAGAAGCCATGCGCGACACCTTTAATGTGGCTTCGATGATCAGCTTTGACTGGGATTACAAAGCGGTCGTTTCGGATTGTGACCAGCTCATCCTGCACAGCCTCTTCCGATCTCCGCATCAAGTTTTCCAGCGAACGCGTGATGCTCGAACGAAGCTTCGTTATCTCGTGACGAATACGGGCCAGTTCGGGGCTGGCGCGGTCGTCCAGATCTCCGCCGGGTAAAATCTTGTTGGCGACGCGCGCAGTGATACTGTTCAACTCGCGAGGAAGACTCGCGACGATTTCTGCCAACACGGGCGACTCTTCGCGCTCGGCCATGATGGCTGCGCGGGCCGACATCGCTTGCTCGCAAAGCCGCGCTAATTCAAGAATCGTGATCGATTCTAATGTAGCTCCTTCGACTCGCAGCCGCGCAATAGCTTCTGCCGGCTCTCTCAGCTCGCCGAACGACCAGGTCGCGCCGCGCTTTCTTAATTGCACGCACTCTGCCGAAGCAGCCAGGGCCCTTTGCAGTTCCGCCAACGCATCAAGCGGTACCAGAGCGTCGATGCGCGCACGCCCCATTGACGTCTGCGCTCCGCGGCGAACGAGCGCCCGCAGTTGGTCGAACTCCAAAGTGTGAAAAGCTTGATCGCTCATGTAACCAAGGTGGTGAAGGTGACGAGTGGCAAGTAAACAGGAGGTAATGCCACTTTCCGAACGCCCGAACACTTCTCCTAAACGATTTAATTTTAATTCTAACACCGGGGAGAAGATTTCACACTGAGGCCGATTTCCAGGTAGTGGGTCAGTTTGGGTTTCGGCACATCATCCTGGAGGGATGTAAGTTAATAGCCGTGGGCGAGCGTTGCGCGACGCCCACGGATAGCCGAAGAAACATGCCTGACCCTGAAGGGGTCACAGTCTCAGGCTGTGTTTGACCCTTCCTGGGTCAGGAATCTTTTTTCCGATCCGCCGTGGGCGTCGCGCAACGTTCGCCCCCGATTGGGATAGGGAGAAGCCTCGCAGCGCCCCCCTCCCACACCACCCTGCATACGGGTCCGTACAGCCTTGTTGGATGAACCGATCTACCGCTGTCGGTATGCCAAGCTTCCGCCGGCCTCCGCCCGCTTTCGGTATCTCCACCCGTCGTACTGGTTGCTCGTCATTTCAGCCGGATCTTTCGACATCCCCTAGTCCCTCACCTCAACCAGAACAGCCGTCCGGAAAATCTAAAAAGGAAAACCGGGGTGAATGGTTGCGCTTGGTCCACGCTTCGAGTGGGACACGCGCTGCGGAGCGACGGCAAGATACCAGACGGCCATCGCTGACTCACGCCGGTCCCGCGCGACAGTCGCTCTTCGCTCAGCAATTGGGCTCACTCACGTCAACTCGCAGGCGTCCCGCCGGTTCACGGGCTCTACGCCAGTATTCTGCCGCTGGAGTTCAAGCGGCACATTGATCCGCGTCTGCCCAACCTTGTAAACATCCTTACCAAGCGATCAAGTTGATCAAGCTGCCCCGCTGGCTCCGCCTTGGCGTCAAGAGTGATCAGAGATGGATAACTCGTGGGGGGTTTGGTTCAACGAACCTAGGCAACTGTATGTCTTACTTCACGTCCGATGAGTGCGTCGAGATCACCCGCTAGTAGTTTTGCCAGAGGTTGCGTCGCCCGAAAATGCTCAAAAACTATCTTAACCACTGCCGCTATGGGTGTGGCCATGAAGGCGCCACCAACCCCCCAGATCATTTGGAAGAACAGTAAAAACAACAACACTGTTACCGGGTGCAATGCCAGAGATCGCCCAATCACTCTTGGGCTTACAATTTGTCCCATTACAAATTGAATTACAGCCGGAATAGCCAGAGCCAACGCCTTAGCTGTGAAGGACAGTTCAGGGCTGAGCAGCACGATGGGTAAAGGCAAAAGGGTGGCGAGGACAGGCCCGATTACCGGAATGAAATTGAGCAGGAAAGCAAATAGGCCAAATACTAACGTGAACCTTACACCTAACAACGCCAGGGTAATGCCAACCGACAAACCAGTCAGCGCCGAGAGTAACACCGTTCCACTTATATAGCGTCGAACGTGCGTCTCCAGATCCGCGATCAACCCGTCCCGGCGTTGGCTGCCGCGACTTAAAAGAATAAAGACGGCAAGAATCACAACAAAGACACTATTTGAAAGCAGACTCGAAAGCTCGTAGATCGCCGCAGTCGCGAATCCGCTGACGGAACTCTGTGACATTTGAAGATAGTTGCTTGCTTCGTGCCCGCCAAATCTTTCTAAGGGGATCACGTTGGAGAGGCGCTCCACAAGCATATTCAGCTGCTGCTGGTAGGTGTTCACATCTGCTGCCATTCGAGCTACGGCAGACCCGGCAATTGCTATGATCGACAGCAATAGAAGAGTACCGATTACAGCTGTCGTGATCAGCGCAAGGACGTAGGGCATGCGCAGTGTTCGCATCTGAAAATCGATTAGAGGAGTGAGGCACAGATAAAGAAAAAGAGCGAAGAGGACTGGAAGTAGGACTGGTCGCATGAAATAGAGGGCAAACCCGACTGCAATCACAGTCAAAATGATCAGACTGACTGATTCTGTTCGCCGACCACCTGGATGATGTTGAGTGACAGCAATGTTCATTGTTTCTCTCCTGGCTGGGTGGACACGCGACGCACTCTCCATTTTTAAGAAATGCACTTAACCGCACGGGTTGCAATCGCTGAGTCTGACGAATGTTTGTCAGAGATCGATCGGTGAAGTTGCCTTAGAATCAACCTCGGGTATTGGAACCTGAATGCCGGCTTCTTTGAACGCCTCTGCCACTCGGATCGCCACCTCACTCAGTACCTTTCGGTGTAGGTGATATCGGCCCACCCAAAAGACTAAAAGGAACTCGAGTGCTTTTTCACCAAACTTCTCCAGGAACGCGGCTGGTGGCGGCTCGGACAAAACATCCGAGTGAGTAGCAGCCGTCTTAACCAGCAGGTCAATCACGGATTGCGGATCTTTCCCATAGGAAACCCTGACCGGAATTTCAATCGGGCGACGCCTGCCCAGGCGACTCCAGTTGATGACTTTTCCAGTTACCAGAGTAGAGTTGGGCACGATCACCTCAGCCTCTTGAGCGGTGCGAAGAGAAGTTGATCTCATCCCAATCCTGGTGACTTCTCCAAACGATCCATCGACCTCTAATATGTCGTTTTCTCGAATGGGCCTTTCTAAAAGCAAGACCAGGCCCGATGCAAAATTGTTTATGGTGTTCTGCAGTCCGAACCCAACGCCAATCCCAAATGCTCCTGTAAACAGAGTGAACTTCGAAAGCTGAACCCCGGCAGCCAGCAGGGCTAGCAGGCAAACGAACAACAGCATTACATAGTAGGTAATCGTCGAGAGGGCGAAGGGAACGCCATCACGCAATGGCAGGCGTTTTAGGACATCTTCGCGCAACACCACTCGCGAAGCCATGGCGAACAGGAATCCAATGACAAGCACCAGAAGAAAACTGATTACATCGGCACCGGTGAATCTACCCTCTCCGAATCCTAACGGTTTGGTTAACACCCCTCTTACGGCGTCGAAAACATCGTCGCGGATTGTGAGTAAGTTAAGCAGGGACCCAATCCAGACTACCGATGCTCCCAGAGTCAGAAAAACAGCAACCGACCTGATAATCGTGGCGCGGTATTCATGCACCACTCCAATCCGGTTGGCCTTTTCTGTCTTCAGGACTGTCGACAAAATAATCGTTATTATTTCTTTCCCGGTGTACAGAACAGCGCCGTAATAAGATCCCTGCAGCACAGCATCACTAAGCACCTGAGACAGCGCGAAATAGCCAGCCACGTTGGCGGCAAAAGAAACGAACATCAACATGACGCCGATGCGAACAACGACTACAGCAATCGAACGGCCGGCTCCGTGACCATCTGCAGGTTGCCGCATCCCTCGAGAAAGCGAGGCCGACACACAACCTATTCCAATAGCTAGCATTCCTAACAAGTCGCGTTTCAACGAGACCGACATTGTCGCTATCTTGATAGTCTGGACCGCTAGATTGGAGGCCACTACAGTGTAGAGCAACTGACGGTCAACTGGCTTAATCAGTGGTCCAAGCAGCCGGATGGTTGGAATAATGAGAAGCAAGCCAAGCAGCCCTCTGACCGTAGCCGGCGCAACTCGTAGGAGCGGGAGGGTTGCGAGTAGTCCGGCCAGCACCGCAACGGAATAAGGTCTTTTGAAGATGTGAATGAAACTTGATTTGGTAATGTCCTTCTCGACCCACGCCGGCAATCTGCGGCGCATCTTAATGGCGACCACCAGTGTCAGGACCAAAAAGCATAAATCAATGAATAGAGTCCAGAGATTGTTGGAAACAAACTCCTTCAACCTCACCCAATCGCGCCCATAGTCCCGGCGAAGCACTCGCTGTAGTCCAAGATTGCTTTCATGCCCGGCTGAGAACTGCCAGAGCGGGCTGCTATCAGTCTGAAACAACCCTCTTTGGGCCCGTGTCCTTTCCTTCCCGATTTTTTCCAGCACGCCGGTAATGAGCTGATCTCGCTCAGAGATCCGCGTCTGAAGCCTGACGGTGAATTTCAACTGGTCTTCAGCAAGGGCTTTTGTGCTGTGAATCTCTTCGATAGATTGCTGGATTCTTGACCGCAGTTCTTCAAGCGACCCCGCAGTCGAAATCTGATCGTGAATCGTGTTCCATTTATCCTGTTGCCTGTCGAGCCAGGCAATGTCTTTGTCCAACACAGTAGTAGTGGCCGCAAGTGATTTCTGCACCTGGGTTAGTTTGACGCTGAGATGGGTCCATTCACTTTCGAGATCCTGCAAGTCGACAAGAGACGGCAAAGATTGGAGGATCTGGTCAGCCTGCTGGGCTCTCGTTTCCAACTCGCCAGCCAGGATTTCCAGACTGCGCTCGGATGTGATGCTACCTGAATCATTTGCCAGTCGTTTCTTGAGCTCTAGCAGGAGCCGCTGTAGTTCGTCCGCCCCGCCGGAAATTTCAGTCAGATTTGGCGTTGAAGATGTTGGCGTGGCAGTAGGAGTGGCCGACGGCCCTGGTTTTTCCTTCAGCACTTTCGACGGAGGGTTTGCCCTTTTGCTTTGGCCAGAGATTATCAGCGGTGTGCAGATTAACAGGAAGTACAGCGAAAGAATGAGGGGAGTTGACTTAAGACTCATGTTCATAGGCCCAAGCGGTTTTAATCACTTATTGTGATCCAATGAAGAGCCGGGTTTTGCTTGTCGTGTTCCGCAATCCATGCAAATGAAAGCCTTCAGCGGTATGTCACTTTCATGATGTGACCAATCCATCCTTAGGCACTGAAGAGTCACTACTAATCGCCTGCTGCTCTTCTTTTATTTCGCGAGCCAGAAAATAGTTGAGGCCAGTTCGAATGCCTGCGATAGCCCCCAGCTTGCCGAGTTGTGTCCAGCTCGGCGCCACAGTAGTGGCGATAATGTCCGCTGCAAGTTGAAATTCCAGACCGAGAGCGAGGAAGCGAGCAAGCGTCAGGCGGGCTTTCTCATAGCCTTCAACCCCTCGCTTGCGAAAGACCTCAGCCGAACGAACTACGGTGATAACCACTCCCGTACCGATCAAAAGCGTACCCACTATTTCGATCGCGAGCTTGAGCCAGAGCACAAGATTGGTGATCACTGCTTCGACACCAACTTCTGCTGGAGAGGGAAAGGTCCCTTGCGTCACCTCCTGTAGTACTCCAAACAACATGTCTCTCGTGCCTCCTGTCCCACGATGAAAGTTTGCTGCTACTATGAGGTTACTCTTGCAACTATTTCAGAGAGCAACCGACCGCAACCTGCTGCGCGGGTGGGCGTCCATTGCTATGTCTCTTACCGACTCGTAATTCTGTTGACGGGTCCGCGCGTTAGCAGGTAAGGCACCACCGCAAGGATGAGGGCGACTAATAAGACTTCTCCTGGATAAACCCAGCGCTGGACAATGATCTGATAAGCAGTATCGAG
>CAZVHN010000119.1:0-1616 GCA_964626895.1 uncultured Chloracidobacterium sp.
GCCGTGGTTGATGTTCATATACCAGGCGAGCGGGCCGATGCCGTGGCAGGGGTAAAGATTGCCATTCCGCTCGGCGTGGTGCTGGCCCAGCCAGAGACCTTCGCCGGTGGTCGCGAATTTCAAGCTGCGCGTGTCGTGCAGATAGCCGCCTTCACCATGAATCAGTTCACCGAGCACGCCGCGTCGGACCATGTTGTAGATGACGAGTTCATCCGGCATCACAACCGTCCGGATATTAGTTCCACAGCATCAACTGGTTACATGAATCGGGGGTTTCGTTCTGGGGCGCCATTTTCTCAAATAGCACAGCCAGAGGCACTTGCTCAAACGCGCTGACGCTCAAAATCTGTAGCATTTGGGACAGGCTCGCGTTCAGCCCGAGCTCTTTGCGGATGATCGCGATCGAGACGTAGACACACACGGCGATCCACACCTGGGTCTTCACGGCGTTGTCGCTGGTGCCGAAGAAATGCTTGATGCGGAGGTTTTGCTTGATCCACTTGAAGAAGAGTTCCACGCGCCAGCGCAGCTTGTAGAGCATGGCGATAACCAGCGCAGGCAACTCGAAGTTATTCGTCAGGAAGACCAGCACCTTGCCGGTGTCAGGATCGCGATAACTCACACGGCGCAATCGCTCGGGGTAGTGAGCGATACTTTTGGGGCTGGTCAACCAGACGATGTGATCACTGCGCAAGCCGGTGCTTCGATCCACGGGGCGGGACTCCAGGCGGTTGAGTCGGATGCCCGTCTTGGTGCGCGTGACGAAGAATGCGGCGGCGAGAGTGAAATGGTAGAGTCGTTGGAAATCGACGTAACCCCGGTCGATGACATAGAAGGCCCCGGGTTCCAAGAGGAGGTCGTCGAGGATGCGCACATCGGCCTGTTTTCCCTCGGAAATCGCGATCATCGTGGGGATGGGACCGCGCACATCGAGCAGCGTGTGAAGCTTGATGGCGGCCTTGGTGGAGCGGAAACGCGCCCAGGGAAACAAGCTCAGGCACAGGTCGATGGTGGTCGAATCCAGCGCATAGATGGTGTGGTCCAATTCCACTCCCAAGGGTTCGTCGGCATACAGTTTGCGCGCCCGCCGGATAAGTCCCTGCGCCAGGTCTGCGTAGATCCGCCAGTCCCGTGTGCGGTTGGCAAGAGCCAGCGTGCTGTGCGCGACCGCGGAGCGAAACCCCAAGTGATAGAGCTGGTCGCGGCGCGAACGCAGACAGATTTCGATGTCCGCCAGACTTTCGCGGAAAGTCAGTTGCGCAAAAGCCATGGCAAGGAACTGATCCCAGCAGCTAAAGTGCTGCACCTTGTAATGACCGCGGTAACGAGCCACACAGCGGCGGAAGTGTTCGGGGTGAATCCACTCGACGAGTTGCGCGAAAACGGCCTTGCCAGAATGCATGCGCGCATTTTGACAAGTAAAAACTTAAAGAAAATACGCAGGAAAACCTTCAAATCGCTCACACCCCTTCTTCAATGCATGGCTCTGAGGCCAAGGACCTTTCAACAGGCCCGCCGACACAACAGCCGGTTGACAGTGATGTCAAAGCGACCTGTCTCGCGCCGACCCCAGTTCACATAGGATCTCCCGACATGGATCACTGTCATCGGCAGCA
>CAZVHN010000120.1:0-4645 GCA_964626895.1 uncultured Chloracidobacterium sp.
CGAGATCGCAAACAGTAGCACCACCATGTAGATTAGCAGTTGGGGTATCAGTTCTGAGATAACGTACTCCTACTCACCGGAGATATAAGAACGCGTCAAGTTAGCACCCCCCTACTTGGCTGTCAAAAAGGTGCTCGAAACCAAGAGCGTTGATAAATGGACCCGCTGATAAGCTTATAAGAGGCCCTTTATTCCCAAAGACAAGCTGTAAACTGAGTCGTTAGAGGCTACAACCATTTCGCCACTTGAACTAAATACCAGTCCGACCAGATTCATTCCGGCGACGAACAATTCCGCATCTCGGTCTGGCGATATCCGCACGATTCCCCGGCGCCCTTTAAGCGAAGCGGCGATATAGAGATTGCCCTCGTCGTCGAAAGCGAGTCCCTGAGGCCGCCCCAGACCTTTATAGAAGACCCCGACCTCGCCATGCTGATCGATGCGATATACCGAATCGAAGCTGGCTACCGTTGGTCCAGTCACGTAGAGCGCATTCTCGGGACCGAAGGCGAGGTGGTAGGCAGACACTGATGGCTCAAGCTGGACCCATGCCTTCTCTTCGCCGACGCCGTTGACCTTGTAGATTGTGCCGGTGCGATCGCCTACATACATCGTTCCGGCGCTATCGAAAGCCATACCTGTCGCGATCCCAAGATTTCTGACAAAGGCCACCGCCTCCCTAAACGGGTTGACGCGGTACACGGTGCCATCCACCCGACTGGTGACGAACATTTGTCCGTCCTTGTCAAATGCGATTGCCGTGGGGTTGGTGATGTCACCGGAGAATTCGCTGACTTCGCCATTCGGTTCGATCCGAAACAGCGATACCGGCAACTGCTCGCCGCGTGAGCCGGAACGCGTTACGAAGAGCGCTCCCTCATCGGGATCAAAAGCGGGATTCGTCACCGGATGAAGGTTTTCCGCAATTCTCTTGCCTACCACAAGGGTCGCCGGCGCGCTTCGCTTACCCGGGCCTTCCAGAATTACCTCCACGGGTCCACTTTGTTTGAGCTCAGGCACGAGAGCCACGACGCGGTGCGGACTCAGCGCAACGATGTGGGCCTGATCGGCCCCAAACCAAACCGCACACTTGGCGGGTTCGCTGGTTTCGAAGCGGTCACACTCAATGGTGATTTCGCCGCCTGCAATTCCAGACTTGGGAGATATCCTGATAGTTGGTCCTGGGCTACTCATAACACGCCAAACCTGCCGCTTGGTGGATCCTCGGCGTAATCCACTTCAACCACCACCCGGTAAAGGCTTTAAGGTAAACGAAAGGCTTTTCATGATACGACGCCGTAACAGGCATGTCTAACGCTCGCCACCGCCCCAGATCCTTGCTACTGAAGCGCAATAGACCCATGCTTGCATCTCTCCGCGCTATGTTATAATCGCCTCCGCTAAAGCGGCTCCCGTGCGGTCTCGATAACTTTTGTTAACGAGTGTTTTCCAGAAGCGTGAAGTTCGCAAACCACGAATGGTAATGCTCAAGCGAATAAGCGAAGCGACATCGCAGAGCAACATCAAAGAAGATTTACCGGCGTCCGAAATCCACCGCTCGCACCAATCCCACTGTATCTTCAGAGCTCCGAGATTTCCGAACACATCTAGCCTTTCTGGGGCGTCGCTCGCGTTTTGTTGTCCAAGCCAAGGGGAGGAGCAATTTCGATTAGTAGCGTATTAGGAAACACCTTGGGTCTAAAGCCCAATCAGCTGCGCCGCATAGAGAAACTCTACACGCGGCGTATCCCGCCTAACCAGATTCTGACCGCCGAATTTGCCCGGCAAATGTCCGAGCTTTCGCACGAGACACGTAGGCAGATTGGTGTCCTGATAGATCGGAAGGGCCATATCGAATACGTCATGGTAGGCGATAACCGGCGCATCGAGCTGCCTGACTTCAAGCGTATCCGCGTGGCCACCGGCCGCTTCCGCGGGCTCCGCTGCGTTCACACTCATCTGCGCGGCGAAGGCCTAACCCAGGATGACCTGACCGATCTGGCACTGTTGCGCCTGGACCTAATGGCCGCGATCGACGTAGATCCGGAGACAGCTCTTCCAGGCCTCGTGCGAGCCGCACACTTACTGCCCATGCACGCAGGTGAACTCCAACAGGTAAACTCGTCTGAGGCATATGCTTTTCTTGAACCCAGGACACCTTCGCAACTGGATCTGGATTTCCTCGCGTTGATCAATTCGCTTGAGGAAGAAATGGCGCGGAATCGTCGCGTCTCCCAGCGGGCCGAGATTAGAGAGCGCACGATTCTGGTCAGTGTTACCACTGGTCCATTGTCAGATGCCGAAGAGTCGATGGCGGAGCTTTCCGAACTCGCAACTTCCGCCGGAGTTGTTGTGCAAGACAAGGTTATCCAACGGCGCCAGGCAATCGACCCGCGTACTGTCCTGGGCCGAGGTAAGCTTGATGAACTGCTGATTCGCGCACTTCAGTTGGGCGCAGACATGCTCGTCTTCGATCGTGAACTGGCTCCCACGCAAGTCAAATCGCTTTCAGAAGCCACCGACTTGAAAATCATCGACCGCTCGCAACTGATCCTCGACATCTTTGCGCAAAGGGCGCAATCACGCGAGGGTAAGATTCAGGTGGAGCTGGCGCAGTTGAAGTATCTATTGCCTCGACTCATCACGGGCCAGGACTCGGCCTTTTCCCGTCTCGCCGGCGGTATTGGTGGTAGGGGCCCGGGCGAAACAAAGCTCGAAACTGATCGCCGCCGAGTGCGGGATCGCATCAATCGTCTGGAGAAGGAAATCGAGGCGCAGCGCCAACGGCGTCAGGAGCGACGGAAAGGAAGGACCCGAAATGGACTGCCAATCGTTTCGATAGTCGGTTACACAAATGCGGGTAAGTCGACATTACTTAACACCCTCACTGCCAGCGACGTTCGCGCGGAACAGCGAATGTTTGCGACGCTCGATCCAACCTCGCGGCGACTTCGTTTGCCCCGCGAGCAGGAAGTGATCATTAACGACACGGTTGGTTTCATACGGGACCTGCCCTCCGATCTCCTGTCTGCCTTCCGCGCGACGCTGGAAGAGATAAGTGAGAGCAGACTTCTTATTCACCTGGTCGATGCCTCGAATCCACGCTTCGCTCAGCAGATTGAATCAGTCGAAAGAATTCTGAGACAGCTCCAGTTCGCGGAGATACCCACTGTCCTGGCTTTGAATAAGGCAGACCTGGTCGATGCGAACACCATTCAGGCGCTTTTCAGACAGCTTACTCAGGGAGGTATGAGAGATGCCGTCGTGATCTCCGCCACTGACGCTGGCTCGATTGAGCCATTACTCGAGAAGGCAGGCGCTGTGCTGGCGCGCAATTTGACGACCCGGCTTCCCCACGAAGAAGATCGCGAAGCCGAGCAGCTTTCCCGAATCGCATAAAAGAACATGGGACTTCGTCCGCGATTTACAACTCCGCTGAGTCGGGCGCGTGACGCCTTCGCTCGTTACCTGCTACGCCCGTTTGAAATATTCCAACCACGCACTCGTTTGCTCGTAGGCTTCGCCGTTCTGGTAGTAGTTACCACGTTGTTGATCCTCAGCGGCTACTCGTCTGGCTTTTCAGAGGACTACAAAGAAGGGGATATCGTCAGGAGGACGGTCGTGGCCCCGGCTGACATTACCACGACTGATATTCTCGAAACCGAGAACCGGCGTGCCGCGGCCAGAGAGAGCACCCGTCCTGTTTTTAACTTTGATTCTACTCGGGGCGCCAGTTCCGCTCAGAGCTTTCGAGCCGCCTGGGAAGATCTAAAACACCAGGTCGGGTCAAAAACCGACGGCAACAAGCCGCCAACGTGGAGCGGTGAAGGAGGTGCGGCCGTAGCCCGCGCAATTATTGCTCACGGTTTTGATGACGCCGAGCTCGAAAGCCTGACAACACTCATTCGTAAGATAGGCGCTGGTTACATTTATGACGATGGCGACTCGGACCGACTCCGACAAGAGATTGTCCTGGTTGACGTGCGAAACCCCGCCGCCCAGATGATCGTCCCGTCGCCGCGCACTCGGATGACACCGCTTACGGCCACGCGACGCGATCTGGAGTTGCTGGTATTGAATCTTCGCGGATGGTCGCAGGAGGAGAAAACTGCCCTGGTCCAGGCGATGGTGCCTCTTATCCGTCCAAATGTAGTATTAGACCAAACAGCCACAGCAACTGCGAGAGAATCGGAAGCCAATGAGGTTCCTCAGATTCTCATTTCGCTCAAAAGAAACCAGGTGATAGCTCGCGAGGGAGATACGGTAACACCCACCATGAGGGCGCAATTTGCAGCGATCAAGAGCGCCGGTCAAAGCGGCAGGCCCTGGCACTACCTGGTGGGACTGCTGCTCATCGTCTTTGCCATCTATTGGTCGGTCTGGAAGTTTACGGAGCACAGAAGCTCCGGGGCAGTGTTGGCATTATCAAAGCGCAGGGCGTTTGCGCTAGTTGGTTCGGCTATCGTCGTTGAAACTGCTCTGATGCGGGTAGGGTTTATCTTTGGCGACAGTGTTTCGGCGCGAATGGACAGCGCCCCGTTCAACGACCCGACTATCTGGAATTTTGCAATTCCCTTCGCCGCCGCTGCGCTCCTGGTAGCGATGCTCGTTGATACCCAACTGGCGTTTCTCACCGGTATCGTTA
>CAZVHN010000121.1:0-3220 GCA_964626895.1 uncultured Chloracidobacterium sp.
AAACTCATTTTGGAGTGCGGAGGCAAGCGTAGCGCGACTCCGCTTTGGATTGGCGAGCCCTAAAACCCCAAAAGAATCCAAAGCGCCGTCGCCGCTTCGCTCTGCCGGCGCACTCCACATTTCGCTCTCTTCGAACGCTGACAGGGTTTTTCAGCAGCCTGCTAGGTCAAATGTTGTTCACTCATGGTGACAGTATATGTCTACGATTGAGCACAGTTCCCAAGCTATGGACCAAATCCTACTCTGAGCGGGCGGCTCGATCGACGATATTGATTAGAGTGCGCACCGCAATTCCCGTGGGGCCCTTTGATCGATACGGCTTTGCTTCCTCAGCCCACGCCGTGCCTGCAATGTCCAAATGCGCCCAGGCGACTCCATCCGCGAACTCCTTGAGAAAAGCGGCTGCCGTTATGGTTCCGGCTTTGCGCCCTCCGACGTTTTTGATGTCCGCGATGTCAGACTTGATCTGCTTTGAATACTCTTTGTCCAGCGGCAACTGCCAGAACTTTTCGCCAACTTCTTTGCCCGCGGCGATTATCTCGTTGATGAGTTCTTGGTCGGTTCCCAACACGGCCGCATTGACGTCTCCCAGAGCAATTGAAACCGCACCGGTTAGCGTTGCCAAGTCGATAATTCTGGTGGCACCCAACTTTTTCGCATAAGCGATGGCATCCGCAAGAACAAGCCGGCCTTCAGCATCGGTGTTGATAACTTCAATAGTTTTGCCGGTCATTGCCCGCACAACATCACCCGGCTTTGTTGCTTTCCCCGAAGGTAAATTTTCGGAGCAAGCCGCAACTCCCAGGACGGGAACTGACGGCTTTAACTGGGCAATCGCCCGCATTGCGCCCAGCACAGTTGCGCCACCCGTCATGTCGTATTTCATTAGTTCCATGTTCTCGCCAGGCTTGAGGGAAATGCCGCCGGAATCAAATGTGATGCCCTTTCCCACAAGCGCCAACAGTTGGCCGGAATTCTTGGCGGGCTTTGCCGGTGTGTACTTGAGGACAATCAGTGTCGCAGGTTGATCTGAGCCACGTGAGACGCTCAACAACGAACCCATTCCCTCCTGCTCCATGCGTGCTTCGTCCAGGACGTCAATAACCAGATCAAACTCGCTGGCGATTTGCTGGGCTCGTTCCGCCATGATCGTCGGAGTCATGTACGCGCCCGGCTCATTAGCCAAATCGCGCGTGAAGTTTACTGACTCTCCGACAATTTGCCCGCGCTTTACGCCCCGTTCCAGAGCGTCTCCATCGGCGCCGTCCACAACTACGACTAAGCGATCAATAACCCTCTGCTCCTTATCCACCGTGCGATACTTATCCAACTCAAAGAGGCCAATAATCGCACCCTCTACAACCTGTGCTGCGATTAGTTCCGGATCACCCTCCACCCGCGGTACGACGGCAATTGACTTCACGCTCTTGCCGCGTAGAACACGCGCCGCGGTGCCGGCGAGTTCGGAGGCGCGGGCTATCTGGTAATCCGCTTCTTCGCCTGCACCAACCAGAAGTAGGCGGCGCGCCTTAAGAGTCCCAGGCGGCAAATGAAGATAAACCGTTTCACCTTCCTTGCCCTTAAACTCCTCAGACTCGATCACAGTCTTAACAACGCCGCCTGCGGCCGTGTCGAGATCTCTCAAGAACCCTTCATCAGCTTTTTCGTCTTTGAAAACCGCGACCGCTAAGGCCTGTGCGTCGATGTCTTGGTAAGGACCAGGTCTACCTTCAACTAGCATTAGTTTTTTGCTCTCCTCAAGTCGTGATGATCAATGCTTTACCGGTTGCGCTCTTTGAGCTGCGCCTGCGTCTCTCTATCTATCGTGCGGCGCATTTCAGTTTCTCGTTTGTCATACATCTTCTTCCCTCGCGCGACTCCAACCTCGAGCTTGATTCGCCCGTTCTTTAAGTAGACACGGGTAGGCACCAATGTCATTCCCTGCTTCACAGACGCTTCTTCCAAGCGCCCTATCTCGCGCCGGTGCAGCAGCAGTTTCCGAGTGCGCAGAGGCTCGTGATTCTCCCGGTTACCATGAGAATAAGGGGAAATGTGGGCATTAAACAACCACACTTCACCGTCGCGCACGGCGACGTACGACTCTTTCAACTGCACACGGCCCCCCATCACACTCTTCACTTCCGTTCCGGTCAGGGCAATCCCGGCTTCGTATTTATCTGAAATGTGATAGTTGTGAAAGGCGGCGCGATTCGCAGCGAGGGCCTTTTCTTCCTTTGCGGTAACCATTCAAATCTACCCCGAAGCTCTTTCTCTAGAATTCATCTCGCAGTGGTCTCGTCATCAAGTTGGCTGCGGCATCCTGGGCCGTCTGACCCTGGTAAAGCACGGCATGGACTTCATTCGTGATTGGCATCTCCACGCCAAGCCGTGCTGCCAGCTGCTTAAGTGCCTGGGTGGTCTTCACTCCCTCAGCCACCTCTTTCATACCTCTCGTAATCTCATCCAGGCTGCGACCCTTCCCCAACTCCTGGCCAACAAATCGATTGCGCGAGAGATTACCTGTGCAGGTAAGAACCAGGTCACCCAGACCCGCAAGTCCCATTAGCGTTTCCAGCTTTGCGCCTTCTCTGAGGGCCAGCCGCGTCATCTCGGCCAATCCGCGAGTAATTAGCGCAGCCACGCTGTTTGAACCGAATCCCAGCCCGGAAACAATTCCCGCGGCGATGGCCATCACGTTCTTGACCGAGCCGCCCAGTTCCGTTCCGACCACGTCATCATTCGTATAAATGCGAAGATTCTCAAAACTCAACTCTGCTTGCACGGTACGGCTGAGTGCGACGCTCTCGCTGGCTGCAACGACAGCGGTCGGATGCTTTTCGACAACCTCTTTAGCGAACGACGGCCCGGAGAGACAAACGAATGCGGGCGAAAACTTTCCACCTACAACTTCATTTAATATCTGCGAGATGCGTTTGCCGGTTTCAATTTCGATCCCTTTCGTGGCACTGACAAAGATCATGTTTGGCTCTATGACAGGCACCATGCTTGTCAGAATAGCTCTTGTCGCGTGTGATGGTGCGGCAAGTATGACGAGCTCAGCTCCCTCCAATGCTTCGACTATCTCAACGGTAGCACGTACTCCGTCGGGTATTCGCGAATCAGTCAAGTAGGTTGCGTTTACGTGTTGCCGATTAACTGATTCAACGACATTTGCATTCCGTGACCACAGCAGCACCTCGTGGCCGGCGCGAGACGCCAT
>CAZVHN010000122.1:0-4877 GCA_964626895.1 uncultured Chloracidobacterium sp.
CATCTCATCCTCACAACTATTTTCTCTTCCCTCGTTAACTCGTGTAATAATCTTGCTTCGATTTGCGAAAGAGTTTTGACACAGGCTCTCAAGTGCTGGGCTACTGTCAGTCGTCCGCTGCGGACTCGTAGTTGCTAACACGAACGGCACACCGCTGAGGAAACTGATTCAAGCGAAGCGAAAGGGTCTCAATGAAGTGAATCATTGAAACCCTCTCTCTTACTCTCGGCAATAACCGGTCAATTAGCGCCATCACTCAACCACGCAAACCGACCCGGTCGCTACCGCTCGCGGTTCTGACAAGCGAAGTTAGTTCAACTCAGGTTTGCTGGCAGCGGCTGGTTTGACGACCGTCTCGCCTTCTTCCACGTCGACCAGGAAATTCGAGGCCGTCTTCCACATGGCCGTAATCGGCAGCTTCACCTTTTCGTCGATGTGGCGCTTTAAGAAGCGGGCGCCGTAGGCGGTGTTGTAGCCCTTTTCCGTCAGTAAGTTGAGCGCAGCCTCGCTGAGCTCGACCGACTTACCCTGGCGTTCCATCTGCCGCCGCAACTTGTCCAGATAGAGCTTGGCAATCTGGCCCACCTCGTCCATCGTTAGCGGCGCGAAGACAATGATCTCGTCAATACGATTGCGAAACTCGGGCGAGAAACGCGCCTCGGCAGCCTTCATCACCTCTCTGTTTACTGCACGAAAGTCTGAGGCTGTCTTCGTGCCGAAGCCCAAAGGTTTTTCAAATCTCTTGAAACTGTCTGAGCCCAGATTCGAAGTCATAATCACAATGGCGTCGGAGAGGTAAACCTTCTTGCCGCGACCGTCCGTGAGCCAGCCTTCGTCAAAAGCCTGCAGAAACAGGTTCATCAAGTACGGAGAAGCCTTTTCCACCTCATCCAGCAGGAGCACCGTGTAGGGATTCTCGCGCAACTGTTCGGTGAGAATGCCCCCGCGTTCCGAACCGACTATGCCGCGCGGCATACCGATCAGCTTTTCAATGCTCACCGTACCATCGCTGTATTCCGACATGTCGATGCGGACCATTTTCTCTTCGTCGCCGAACATGAATTCAGCGACCGCCTTGGCGAGTTCGGTCTTGCCTACGCCGGTAGGACCGAGGAACAGCAACACGCCATCGGGTTTGTAATGCGATTCCTTCAGCGGCCCTTTGTTCAATCTCAGCCGCTGGGCCACAGCCTTGATGGCCGCTTTCTGACCAATTACACGATTACCGAGCAGGGCTTCCGTCATGGCAAAACGTTCGCCAGTGTCGCGGAAGATCATGTCGCGCGGAATACGCGACTCCTGCGAGATCACATCGATCACGTGTTCCGGTTTGACGATCATCGTCTGCGGCTCGTTGATTTCGACTTTAACGGCAGCCGTATCGAGCCAGCCGATGGCCTTGTCCGGGAGGTGGAGATTGCGGATGTATTTGGGCGCCATCTCCAGCGCCGTGTTGATAGCGTCGTCGGAGATCTTAACGGAGTAGTTCCGCTCCAGACGCGGACGCAGGCCCAAAAGAATTTCGCGCGTTTCGCTGATCGTGGGTTCGACAACCTTCACGAGCCGAAAGCGCCGCGCCAGGGCCTCATCCTCGGCGATGTATTCCTTGTATTCCGAAATGGTGGTGGCGCCGATGATGCGCATGTCGCCGCGCGCGAGCGCTGACTTAAACATGTTGGCCGCATCGGACGAAGTGCCTAGGGCCGCGCCCGCCCCGATGATGGTGTGGGCTTCGTCAATGAAAAGGATTAGATTGGAGTGCTCTTTTGCCTCATCGATGATGCCCTTGATTCTTTCTTCGAACATGCCACGCAGCATCGTGCCGGCGACGAGGCCTCCCATCTGCAGTTGCACCACGTGCGCGCCACGCAAGCGAGCTGGTACTTTCTCCGGTTCCAATTCGATGGTGCGCGCGAGACCTTCGATCACCGCTGTCTTGCCCACGCCGGGCTCACCCACTAGCATGGGTGAATTGGCCCGCTCACGATGGCAGAGGATTTCGACAATCTGCTGGATCTCTTTTTCACGACCGATGGTGGGCGGGATCTTGTCAGCCCGCGCCAGTCGATTGAGTGAAACGCCGAAATGCTTGAGATAAGGTGGGAGTTCAAACTTCTTTCGAAACTGCTCCTCTTCCTGTTCCCGTTTTTGCACTTGCGCGCGCACATTTTCCGCGACGGCCTCTGTATTTGCTCCCATGTTTCTGAGCACATCCAGGAAAAGACTGTCGTAGTTTGTGAGCGCCTCAAAAATATCGGTGGCTTCGATGGTCTTGCGGCCCTGCGTACGCGCCCGTTCCATGGCGCGCTTGAACAAGTCCGTCGTATCAGCGGCGATACGGAAACCCTTTCCGACGTGCTGTTGGCGACTGTTTTCCAGTCGCTGGTCGATCGCAATCTTGACCACGATCGGATCGAGGGAGAGCTCGCGCATCGTAGAGTTGAACATATCCGGCTCTTCATGCATGAGAGCCTGCAAGATATGCTCAACCGCCACGTAGTTCTGATCCCGCTGGCGCGACTCGCTCATGGCGTGCTCAAGTATGCGCTGGCCGCTTTCACCAAACTTGTCTTTGTATGCCCCTAGATCTGCCATTTTCTGACTACCTCAAAAGCCTTTGTACGTTTATTCGTGCCAGCAAGTTTGACCTGAGCCCTCAAACCCGCCAATAGAGCCGCGGGTTGGATGTTCTGAGCATATGCGCCGTTGCGTTTCGATGCAACAACATTTACCCCGGCAATCTGCTTGCAAATCTCCTGCCAACTGGGTCGCTGAAAGGCCAGTTTTGAGGAAAAGTATTTATCAGTAATCGTAGTCTTCGCCACCACCCGGCATCGGCAAAGCAGGTTTCCTGGGTTCAGGAGCATCAATAACAGACGCGTCGGTCGTCAACAGAAGCCCGGCGATCGACGCGGCATTCTGCAAGGCAGTGCGCACTACTTTTGTGGGATCAATGATTCCAGCCGCAACCAGATCCTCAAACTCTCCGCTGCTCGCATTGAAACCCCTGGGGCCTTTCATGGCTTCGACTTTCCCGACAGTCACGGCTCCGTCAACACCGGCGTTTTCCGCAATCCGCCGTAGCGGTTCTTCGAGCGCGCGTCTTACCAGCCGGACACCGGTTTGTACATCCGGATCATCATCGGTCAACTTATCGAGCACTCTGGCGGTACGAAGCAGTGCCACTCCGCCACCCACTACGATGCCTTCCTGGGCCGCGGCCCTGGTGGCGTTCAATGCGTCTTCGACCCGCATCTTGATCTCTTTCATTGCCGTTTCGGTCGGAGCTCCCACTCTGACTACTGCAACGCCACCGGCGAGCTTTGCCAACCGCTCCTGCAATTTTTCGCGATCGTAATCCGAAGTAGTCTCTTCGATTTGTCGTTTGATGGTTGCCACTCGACCCTGAATAGCCTTGGGATCGCCACCACCCTCAACGATCGTGGTGTTCTCTTTGTCCACGATGACCCGCTTCGCTGAACCGAGATCGGATACTTCGACATTCTCGAGTTTTATTCCCAGTTCCTCTGTTACCAAGCGGCCGCCTGTAACGATGGCCAGATCTTCGAGGATGGCCTTGCGCCGATCCCCGAACGCCGGCGCTTTAACAGCGCAGACCTTGATTGTGCCGCGCAGTTTATTAATGACGAGTGTCGCGAGGGCGTCGCCTTCGATGTCCTCGGCGATAATCAACAGCGGCCGCGCGCTCCGGGCCGCTTGTTCAAGCAAGGGCAGCAGGTCCCGCATCGCCGAAATTTTCTTCTCGTGCAGCAGGATCAGAGAATCCTCGAGCACCGTCTCCATGCGATCGGGGTTAGTCACGAAGTAAGGCGACAAATAGCCGCGGTCGAACTGCATTCCCTCAACAATGTCGAGCTCGGTCTGGAGCGTCTTTGACTCTTCGACAGTCACGACGCCGTCCTTGCCAACCTTCTCCATAGCTTCGGAGATGAGCTTCCCAATCTCGCGATCGTTATTCGCTGAGACGGTGGCTACATTCGTTAGCTCCTCCTTGGTCTTCACTTTCTGCGAGAGGCGTTGGAGTTCCGCAACCACCTTGTCGGTCGCCAGCAGAATGCCGCGCTGCAGAGACATCGGGTCGGCTCCAGCGGTTACGTTCTTCACACCTTCCCGAAATATTGCCTGGGCCAGCACCGTCGCCGTAGTAGTGCCGTCGCCCGCGGTGTCATTCGTTTTAACGGCCACCTCGCGGACCATTTGCGCACCCATGTTCTCGTAACGGTCTTTAAGTTCAATTTCCCGGGCGACCGTAACGCCATCTTTCGTAATCACCGGCGAACCAAATTTCCTTCCCAGCACAACGTTACGCCCTTTTGGCCCAAGTGTTACTCGCACTGCATTAGCCAGAGTGTTAACTCCTTTGAGCATCGCATGGCGGGCCTCTTCGTGGAACTTCATTTCCTTAGCAGCCAATTTTTTTCTCCTTCAGTCTTTAGACGCTGTCAGAACCGCGAGCGGTAGCGACCGGGTTGTATGCGCCGAGTTGAGACCGGGTCGCTACCGCTCGCCGTTCCGACAGGGTTCTGCGCTACCTCACACCCAGAAGTTCGACGTCAAAGAGCAGAATAGAGTTTGGCGGTATGTCGCCCGAACCTCTTTGTCCGTACCCCAGCACTGGCGGAATGATGAGCTTGCGTTTGCCGCCGACCTTCATCGATGCCAAACCTTCATCCCAGCCTTTGATGACTGCCCCTTCCCCGATGCGGAACTCATATGGTTGGCCACGATCAACCGAGCTATCAAACTTCTTTCCGTTTTCCAGCGTGCCGGTGTAGTGCACCGTGACCGTCTGTCCCCTTCTCGGAGTCGCTCCCGTTCCTTCGACCCTGTCGATTTCCTTGAGTCCTGACGCTGTC
>CAZVHN010000123.1:0-2354 GCA_964626895.1 uncultured Chloracidobacterium sp.
TGACATTTCTCATTTGTCATTGCAGGAACTCATCTAAGCAGAACTCATCTAGTCGGCCGCACTCGAAGCGCAACAACTAAGAGATTACGAAGATGAAAGGCGGGCTCACAACTGAAGTCCAGGCTAGCAAACGATCCCTTACCGCCGACTAGATGAGTTCTTGCAATGACAAATGAGAAATTTCAAATGACATATATGACATATGGAAAATGTTCGCGGCCCATCAACTCTAAATTAACTTGTCGTCTAAAGTAAGTTGCAATCCAGCACGCAGATCCGCATGCAGCAAACGGTGAAACAGATGCTCGCCGGCTTCCCGTCGGACCGAGAGCCGCCCGGCATTGTAAGCACGTGAGTTCAAACCGCGTTGCACTGATCGGCAGATCGAAACGTCTTCGTCCTGGATGCGTTGACCCACCTCGACGCTGGCGCGATTGCGTTCGCGCGCGGATTCGGAGAGGTCAGGAAAGTAAAAGTCGAAAATGACTTCGGTCTTGTCGACGCCCAAAGGAATGACCAGATTCGTATCCATTACGCCGTCGTACAAGTTGATCATGAAGTTGGGATAGATCCAGTAGTAGAGAGCACGGTCCCCTTTTCTGACCGCGCCGGTTTCGGGTTCAGCGCCGTCACTGACGATAGGACTCGATTGCAAACAGAATCGCCGGCCGTTCTCAATAGTGTAATTGCTGTAGTCGAGGACGCTGTCGAGGCCCTTGTGGAGGTAAGGAACGTGATAACCGCCATCGAGATAATTGTCCACGAAGACTTTCCAGTTGCAGTCGAACGCGTAGTTACGTCGTTCCATCCAGTGGAGCTTCTCGAGACCAAGCGGACGGATCTGGCTGATCAAATCCGCACCGAGAAAACTTTCGAGATCGTTACCAGGCTGTCCTTTAATCACCGAAGCCCCGGTTGTGTCAGGCCCTTCCACCCTGACAAACACCCAGTCTTCCCACACTTCAGTTTGGACTGGCAAAAGCCCGTTGGCCGCGCGATCGAAGTTACACACTCCTGAGAAGTCCGGCGTACCTTTCAACTCTCCGGCGAGCGAGTAGGTCCAGCCGTGGTAAGGACAGCGAAGCTGGTTGGCCTTTCCCTCGGGCTCAGTCATCACTGCGGCCGCGTGGTGCCGGCAGGCGTTGAAGAATCCGCGCAAAACTCCATCGGTTCCTCGAACGACAACTATCGGCTCGCCGGCTATATCGCTGGTGACGTATTGCCCCGGTTCAAGCACCTGATCGACGCGACCTGCGGACTGCCACGAATTAGCGAAGACGGTTTGGAGTTCAAGATTGTAGAGGGTTTGATCCGTGTACCACGGTGCGGGAATGGTCAAGGCCTCCTCGAGGGGAGCGTTTGGGTTGTAGCTGTCGATGATTTCCAGCAGGGATGGCTTCATGCTTCAGTTAATCCTGTCAGAACGGCGAGCGGTAGTGACTGTTGTGAAAACTCCAAAGGAGCTACGGTGATTTGCGGGTCAGGAAGGCGGACCCTGTCCCCGCTCTTACGATGAAAACCAAGACTCGTTTACACCAACCATTCAATTCAGATCTTACTTAAGGGAGATCTCGCTATGCTCGAAGCACATCCCCAAGGGTACGCTCAGTGGTTTTCAAAGTTGAGGCGGGGACAGGGTCCGCCTTCCTGACCTGCAAATTACCGTAGCTTCGACTGCTTTGATGTCCATCTTCTTCCGAAGGGTTCTACAATGCCGGCGTTGCTGTCTTCCGCTTCGGGTTGAAGAACGGCGTCTTCACAACTCTTGCCCCGACGCGATGACGAACTGCTTCTACCGTGATCTCAAACTGGACCTTGGTGCCGGGCTTACAGCACTCGCGCTTGATCGTAGCCAGGGCAATCATCTTTTTTAGTGTCGGCGACCAGGTGCTCGAAGTTGCTTTGCCAACCTGAGTTCCATCCTTGAAAACCGGCACCGCAACTCGCGAGGCGATCGGCGACACCGCAGGTGGCAACCCTACCGCTTCATACAAAGCTTCAACTTCGGGCCAATCAATCTCCAGACCGACAATCTCACGCGCGTGGCCGCGCTTCTGCTCGGCAATCAGCGCCGCCTGTCCTACAAAACGGTTCTTATCGAGACTGACGAGGCGGCCCAGGCCCATCTCAAAGGGCGAATACCTTTGCTCAGCAATCAGCGCCTTCTTGCTGCTATTGAAATCGACATCGATCAAAAGCAGACCAGCCTCAATGCGAGACACGTCAAGCGCCAACATGCCGGCCGGATGAATGTCGAAAGCCTGCCCTGCGTCCACCAGGGCGTCCCACACCTTCAGTGCCTGATCTGACGGGACCCAGATCTCATATCCCAGATCGCCCGTGTACCCGGTGCG
>CAZVHN010000124.1:0-2185 GCA_964626895.1 uncultured Chloracidobacterium sp.
CAACCGCCTTCGGATAGGTTTGTAATTCTAGCAGGATGGTCGCGGTCCCAGCTCGCGTTCAAGCTAACGCCTAACCGCGGCTTTGACCTTCTCTCATCGTCCATTCACGGCACTCCTAGTCGGGCTTCGCTGGGGAGGCTGTCGGAGTTGTGAGGTGTACTGGTTAAGACGGCAACGCAAGACTGAGCGGCAAGCCTTACGAGATGAGCGCAACGATATGCCTAACAGTCGTGGGCAGTCAATTGTTTTTAATGTTGCCCCACCCCTGCCCTTACCGTTAGGATGCGAGGAGCACAATAGAGTTCGCTCAGGAAAGCGGGAAACCCATTCGAATGGCCCTAGACGCTTCTCTTCCCGAGAAAACAACCGAAGAAATCACACCGTCACCTGCGAGAGTTTACGACTACAAGATCTGGCGAGTCATCGGAGCCTCTGCGGTTGGAACCATGATCGAGTGGTACGACTTCTACATCTTCGGCAGCCTGGCCACAGTCATCGCGCCACTCTTTTACCCTCAAGGCAACGACTCACTCGCTTTGATCGCTTACCTTTCAACCTTCGCGGTCGGCTTCGTCGTTCGCCCCTTTGGAGCGCTCTTCTTCGGACGCATCGGCGACCTGGTTGGTCGCAAGTATGCCTTCCTCGTAACCTTGCTGATCATGGGCGGCGCAACCGCGCTCATCGGATTTCTCCCCACGTATGCCACGATTGGAATTGCGGCGCCAATTATTCTGCTGGTGATCCGCATCCTGCAAGGACTTGCCTTGGGAGGTGAGTACGGCGGTGCTGCGGTCTACGTCGCGGAACATGTGCCGGACGGGAAGCGCGGCTTCTACACGAGTTTCATCCAGATCACTGCGACATTGGGGCTGTTCATTTCGTTAGTGGTAATCCTGCTGGTCCAGAACTCGATGAGCCGGGAAGAATTCAGCGCCTGGGGTTGGCGCGTCCCCTTCGTTATCTCAATCATACTGGTCGGCATTTCACTCTACATTCGACTGCGCATGAAAGAGTCGCCCATCTTTCAGCACATTAAGGGTGCAGGCATGACCTCTGCGAAACCGCTGAAAGAGGCGTTCACACAGTGGAAGAATCTTAAACTGGTTCTCATATCGCTCTTCGGTGCGACGGCCGGTCAGGGAGTTGTTTGGTACACCGGACAGTTCTACGCGTTGTTCTACCTTCAGGCGATCCTAAACGTGAACGCCACTTCGGCAAACTACATTGTGGCCGTCGCCTTGGTGCTAGCCATGCCTTTCTTCGTGGTTTTTGGTGCGCTCTCAGACCGCATCGGACGCAAGCGAATCATGATGGTCGGGTGTCTGCTGGCGGCCGTTTGTTACATCCCAATCTACAAAGCGATGCAGGCTGCCGCTGGTTCAAACGTCGTGACCGCAGTACCGCGCAGGCATCCAGTCACAGGAGCGATCACACTTACGCCTCAGACAACGATCGACGGGGTCATGCAACCGGCATCTGAAGTTCTTCCATATACAGATCTCGGCACGTTTCTTGGCAATCCAATAACCTCGAAGCTTGTCGGGCTGATATTCATCCAGGTAATTTTCGTCACGATGGTTTATGGCCCAATCGCCGCTTATCTGGTGGAAGCCTTCCCGGCGAAAATCAGATACACGGCGCTCTCCCTTCCCTACCACATCGGCAATGGCGTCTTCGGTGGCTTGTTGCCAGTCATAAGTCTTTGGGTGGTTGCGGAAACGGGAAATATTTACGCCGGGTTGTATTACCCGATATTCGTAGCCAGTCTCACATTTATTGTCGGCTCGCTTTTACTGAAAGAGACGAGGAGTGTTCTGATATGGAAGGAGTTGGAAACAGATTCGCCGGGTAAGCTAACGAGTGACATGGACGGGCCGGTATGAGGTAGGCCAGCCCTGCGGATCTTAGATTGATTGCCAGGGTCCCCAAACGGCCAGGGTAAGTCCGGGCACTTGGATGTTGACGAACAAAGTTTTGAAGTCGGGACTAAAAGTCACGCCTGCGAACTCACGGTTCTCAAAATCTTCGAAAATATTCTTCGCCAAATCGAAGACCTTTCCTTTTCGGTTTAGCACTCTTACGAAGTTAGTGACGCCGTTATCTTCGCAGATAGCCAGATTGCCGCCGGGCGTAAGACAAATAGTGTCCGGCATGTTTAGAATTGACGGGTCCGTGGGCTCGAAAG
>CAZVHN010000125.1:0-3678 GCA_964626895.1 uncultured Chloracidobacterium sp.
GCCCATGGCGATGCCGATGTTCGCGCGCTTTAGAGCTGGTGCATCATTCACACCATCACCGGTTACGGCCACTACCTCGCCCGCCTGCTGTAGTGCTTCCACTATTCGCAGCTTGTCTTCGGGCGAGACACGCGCGAAGACATCTGTTGTGCGGGCGAGCTCGGCGAGTTGACTTTGATCTGCGCCAATCAGGTCACGAGCGTGAAGAGCGTGAGGTTCGCCTGCACCCAGCCCCAATTCGCGGGCGATAGCACGCCCGGTGTTTAGTTGATCGCCTGTGAGCATTACGGTGCGAATACCGGCGATGCGAGCACGTCGAATCGCGTCAGCCACGCCGGGACGTGGCGGATCAATCATTCCCACCAAGCCAAGAAAGGTGTAACCACTCTCGAGATCTTCGTCAGAGAGTTGGCCCGCGTCTTTGTTTAAGTGCTTCACCGCAAGAGCCAAGACACGCAAGGCGCGATCGGCCATCTGTTCATTGGCCAACGTAAATCGCGCACGAGCTTCGGCATCCAGGGGACGCACGGAGTCGGGCTCGCTCGCATAAGTCGAGCAGGCTTCGAGCACCACCGCAGGCGCGCCTTTCAAAGCAGCGAAGTGTTGCCCGTCAATTCTGCGATGGAGAGTGGTCATTCGCTTAGTAGAGGCCTGGAAGGGCTGCTCGGACAGCTTCGGATGCATTGCGCGCTCATGCGAAATATCGAGAACTAAGGCGTCGGCAACGACCAACAACGCCGTCTCAGTTGGGTCGCCGATGGTTACAGTTTCTTCCTTTCCATCCGTCCGAAACACAGCTTCGTTACACAGCACTCCAATTCGCAACGCGCGCTCAAGTAGCTCATCACCTGCGGCCGAGCACTCGCTTCCTTCGACTTCAATCGTGCGCCCATCAGAAAGGTAGTATTCGCGCACGGTCATACGGTTCTCTGTGAGCGTGCCTGTCTTGTCGGCGCAAATGACGGTGGTGCTGCCAAGGGTTTCCACGGCAGTGAGGCGGCGCATGATGGCGCGTTGGCGGGCCATGCGCAGTACGCCAAGAGCGAGGATCAGAGTCGTAACCGCAGGCAGTCCTTCGGGCACGGCGGCGACGGCCAAGCTGATTCCGACCTCAACCATCATCCATAGTCCATCGCCTCGCAACCAGCCGGTAACCATCACCACGACCGCGATGGCGAGAACAATGTAGACGAGTCGATGGCCCAGTTGGGTTAAGTGGATTTCTAGCGAAGAGCGCTCTTTTACCGATGTGGCAACGAGACGTCCCACACGTCCCAGCTCCGTATGAGTGCCTGTGGCGATAACAATGGCGACCGCGCGGCCAGCGGCGATGGCGGTGCCTAGATAGAGCATTGACCGCCGCTCAGCCAGGGGAGTATCACCTGCCGCCGGTTCAACTGCTTTGTCGACTGTCGTGCTCTCGCCGGTCAGCGCGGACTCTTCCGTCTGCAACCGCGATGCTTCAACCAATCGCGCGTCAGCAGGTATGCGGTCTCCCGCGTTGAGGATGATGATGTCTCCGGGAACAAGGTCTTCGGCATCGACAGTTGTTTCGAAACCTTCGCGGCGCACCCGGGCAATTGTCCGAGTTTGCCGGCGGAGCGCATCGAGTGCCCGACCTGCTTGCCACTCAGTAACAAAGCCCACCAGCGCGTTGATGACCAGCACAACCAAAATGGCTATCGCTTCAATCACGTCGCCAGTGGCCCAGGACACCGCGGCAGCCACTACTAAGAGGGCGATCACAATGCTGGCAAATTGATCGATGAGAACGCGCCATGCCGGTCGCGGTCGAACCGACTGAATGGTGTTCGCACCGTAACGCGCGCGGCGAGCCGAGATCTCGGAGTTCGAGAGTCCCAGTGCAGGATCCACGTTGAAGGCCCGTGCCACGGCTAATGTGTCCGTTGAGTGTGGACTTCGCTGCGGATCCGGTGGTCTTGATTGCTCAGCAAGACTTGTGTGGCTCGTTGTTTGGCTGACGGCACTCATTTGTTTCTGATATTGCGGCATTGTGGAGTGCAAAGGATGTGCCGACCTTTAGATCAACATTCCTTTCGTGAACCGAGTGTTTATTGCGTTCGGTGCGAGAAGTTCCCCACTCAATGCGAGGAAACCCGCCCTTTCCCGCTCCATCGATAAAGCCATACTGGGCTTTGCGCTCAAATCATGCACCGGGGCCATTTGTGTTGCCGGGTACAAGCCTTGCAGTCCGCGGCAGACAACCTTCGGAAAGCAGGGGTTAGCGCTTCGGTTCTTCTCACGAAAGGAAACCCGAAGCTAGCACTCGTTGAAGAGGCGGAACACTGGAATGCAGAGTCGCTTTTTGTGGGAGTGAAAGGCGCCAGAGGTATTGATCGCTTCCTGCTCGGCAGCGTTTCTGCGACCGTAGCATCGCGCGCGCATTGTTCGGTTGAAGTAGTACGCGCGCTAAAGGCAGCGGTTAAAGGAGAGAATTGATCGTTTGGCTACAGTTCATTGCCTGCACGGCGCTGATTCTTTTTTCAGGGTCGAAGCTTTCGTTGTACGGCGACATCATCGCCGAAAAGACCGGTATGGGTAGGACATGGATCGGCGTCCTGCTTATGGCTTCCGTGACCTCGTTGCCCGAACTGATTACGGGTGTTAGTTCAGTAACAATCTTCGATCTCCCCAACATCGACGCGGGAGACGTGCTCGGAAGTTGTATGTTCAACATGCTCATCATCGCCCTGCTCGACTTCATGGGCGGTTCCACGCCATTGTCCGCGAGGGCGCATCAGGGTCAGGTGCTTGGGGCCGGCTTCGGGATACTACTGTTAGGACTTGTGGGCATTAGTCTGTTCGCTTCCACATCTGTGCCACGGATAGGCTGGATCAGTCTTTCCAGCCTGGTTTTCCTCGGCGTCTACTTGGTTGCCATCAGGACGGTGTTTCTCTACGAGAAGAGATGGATCGTTGAATTCGTCAGAGAGGTAGCTGAGGAAGCCAGGTATGAACGTGTGAGCAAGGCCCGGGCCTACGCGATGTATGGGCTGAATGCTGTGGTGATTATCGCCGCGGCGACCTACCTGCCGAATCTGGGAGAAAGAATAGCGGAACTAACCGGACTAGGTAGGATCTTTGTTGGCAGCGTTTTTATTGCCATCTCAACATCGCTGCCCAGGTAGTGGTATCCCTCGGAGCTTTGCGCATAGGCGCCGTTGACATCGCCTTAGGAAACCTCTTCGGAAGTAACCTTTTCAATATCGGCATACTGGCCCTTGATGACCTGCTCTACACCAAAGGCTCGTTGCTTTCGCACATCTCAGGCGATCACCTTGTTACCGTCCTTGCCGCAATTACTATGACCGCCATAGCCATCATCGGCTTGACTTACCAGACAACCCGGAAACTCCACGTCTTTGCGTGGGATTCAATAGGCATTGTTATCGTCTACGTCTCTGCCACTTTAATTCTGTATGCGACCGGAATAGGAGTCGAATAGGAGGAGAAGATGAAACTCAGAGAGATCATGACGCGACCAGTCATCACAATCAGGGAAGACACCCCTCTACAGGAGGTCGCCCAGATCATGCTCGAGCACAGGATTGGTGGAGTCCCCGTGATTAACGAGAGTGGGGACCTGACGGGCATCGTTACGGAGTCGGATTTCACAGCGAAGGAGAAGTGCGTCCCGTTCTCGATGTTCCGAGCTCC
>CAZVHN010000126.1:0-7999 GCA_964626895.1 uncultured Chloracidobacterium sp.
CTCACGATTCGCTCGTCTGGTCCAAGGTGAAAGTCGCGCAAGCGCAAGAGTGATGCCGCGATTCAAGGGCCAGTAACTACAGTTGCTGGTCCTATTTGTCTCCCCCAATTTGCGTCTGTGCTTATTATCCTCACCTCCCAGCTATAAGCCTCACTCGCCCAAAACAAAATCTTTTTCAAAGTAGTGGCTCGTTTGCTTGCAACCTCTCAGGTTTCCCAGGTTGCAGGTGAAGAGCAAGAGAGCAGCCGGTACGAGGCCACAAATTTGAAGATTCTGAAGGACAGTCCTTGAAGAGTGGACGACTCTAGAAGCGCGCCCTACCTGTCAACTAATCACGCCGCAACAATAGCAAATGCCGCCCGTTTGTTAGCAACCTCTCGTTGCCTGCGAATCTCGTGAACGAGTTCGCTGATACGATCGGCGGTAAAGGGTTTGGTAATCACCCAGTCGACACGAGCGTCCTTCTGCTCGTTGGACCCGACCGCCTCGCCCCAACCGGTGATCACCGCGATGGGGATCTTCTCGTGGCGTTGGCGAATGGCGCTCGCTAGCTGCCAACCACTCATGACGGGCATCCCGACGTCGGTAAACACGCCATCAAACTCCTGAGTCCCAAAAAGTGAAAGTGCTTCGGGACCCCCGGCAGCCATCCGCACGTGGCATTGCTCGCTTTCAAGAAGGTCTCGCAACAACTCGCGGACATACTCTTCATCGTCGACCACTAGTAGTCTCAACTGATCATCATCCTGCAATCGGTTCCGAGTCTCTGTGGACAGGGCGCTAAGAGTTGCTGTTTCCGAAGACGCCGAGGCCATCGGAGCTTCTTCTTCTGTTTTCGCGGCTGGCAGAGAGATTCGGAATGTCGTGCCCTTGCCGACTTCTGAATCGACTGTAATGTCACCCTCATGGCGCCTGATGATGCCAAAGCTCACGGCCAGGCCCAGACCCATTCCGGCTTTACCCTTAGTGGTGAAAAACGGATCGAAAATGCGCGAACTTACTTCTGGAGCCATTCCGGATCCGGTGTCGGCTACTGAAATTACAACTGAATCGTCGACGTCCTCGGAAGAAAGTCGGAGTTTACCACCTTCGGGCATTGCATCGACTGCATTAAATACCATATTGACCAGGACTTCGCGCAGTTCCGACTCGTCGCCCATAACTCTTGACTTAGATCCTATCTGCAGGTCGAGGCCAATGTGAATATTGGAAGCCTCCGCCCGATCCTTCCATCGAGGTCGGGTAACCTCGCTGACAGTCGAACAGTATCTGGTCAACGGACACCGGTACGAAGTCATGATCCCGGCGTTGGCGTGCAAAGTCCTGAATTCGTCTTACCGTCTTCGCTCCGTCCTCCGCCGTCTTAATGATGATGTTTAGCCCGCGATTGATCTTTTCAGGATCGTTCGTGCGCAGGAGTAGTTGGGCCCTCCCAAGTATACCGGCCAGGGTATTGTTAAAGTCGTGCGCCACACCCGAGGCCAACTCCCCAAGCGCGGAGAGCTTTTCCATCTGGGAGAATTGCTCGCGAATGCGCTCTTGCTCAGCTATGTAAACCGAAAGTTCCTGAACATGGTGTTCAGCTTGCTCAGCTTGTGCCCCAGACGCCTCGATATTCTTCGAGTAAGTGCGGTAGGTAAGGAAAACAATTGCGATTGTTGGAACGGTAATGATTAATGCATAAAACCCGATCTGATTGAGTAATTTCGCGATTATGACGGCTGCGGAAGCGCCCGCAAAATAGGTAATCGAGGTCCAGAGATAGTGCCTACTCCAGGTTCGCCAAATTGGCTGGTCTGTTTTCAGTGCCGTGCATATAGCAACCATCCCGGAATTCGACGCATATTGTACCAGCGCCATCACACAAGTCGCGGCCATTAGGCCTTCTGATAAAGGCCAGTTGTGAATGGAAACAATGTCCCCAAACCACGCAAGTAATGCTTGCGCTGTGATAAACGCCGAGCACGCCGCGCAGCCCCAATTGAATAAGATTGTGCTCGGCTTCCTACTGAATCGAAGAGATGAGACGAGCGCTTCGGCCGCGGCAAGAACGACTGCGGCCTGGCCACCATAGATCAGCAGGGTTAGGAATATGAGCGTATCAGATACGGAAATTTGGGAGGTGAAACGAGGAATCGGGACACTAATCCGCGAACTCAACAGCGTCATGCCGACTAAGATTGCGAAGCGAGGATCCAGTTTATGAACATCTAGGTTGCAACAAGAGTAAATGAACACCAGGCCGCCAAGACCGGTCACAGCCCAGAGATAAGGCTTAAAAAGCCGCTTCCTTGTTGTCTCTGGTGCGTCTAACATATTGCTCTTTTACTTCCCGGAATATGGGGATTTCAAGAGTGAGGTGAGGTCTGCGTGAATCACCGGTTGGCAAAATCTTATCCGACGCTAGCTGACGCTTGTAGCAATTTGTTCCCATTGTCGAAGGGAAAAAGTGTCGTAGGTACTCCGGAATTTGTAACTGCGTTTTCTACTTACATGAGGAAGATCGTGTCGTAGGCAGCGCGCAAGCTGAAACCAGCCTTCTGATAATATCGCTGCGCCTTCTTGTTATCCTCATTCACGAAAAGCACAATGGATTTGGCATGGGACAGTAGATTACGCGCTAACTGGGACATGCAGCGCAAACCGTAGCCGGTGCCCGTCTTCTCGGGAGAGACCCAAACGCCCTCGAGGTAGATTGCGTCGGGCGTGTCAGATATCACGTCGGCTTTAAAGGTGAGTTTGCCTTCCTCGACGCAAACCCAACATCGACCTTGTTCGATGCGACGAGCGCACCGCTCACGAAAACCCTCTGGATCCTTTTCCAGCGGATTGATACCGCTTTCCTCGAATGCCATCTGGGCATGCACAGGGAGAACTAACTCAATGTCACCGGGTGTAGCCACACGCAGCTCGATAACTTCTTCTCGAACCTGCACCGGCCACCTCAGTTCCAATAGGAGCTCACGGCAAGCAAAACGCATCTCTGGTCCGCCTTCGGAATAGTAGTTCCAGAACTCGCCGATACGTTTTTCCTCGCCCATGATTAGATGAGGAGTCGCACTCTGGCGCGCCAGATCAGCAAATGCCTGGAGTGCGCGATCCGTGCGTGTTTCCATCAGGGTAGCGTGCCCAATCAGAGCAACGCCTTCAAGTGTTCCCAGTCGGTTGCGGCAACCGTAGAACGTGCCGCGGTTCAGCTCGCTCACCAAGCTGTTGTCGCGGATGAACCCGGTCATCGCAACCGTGTGCATGGGACGCTCGGAGAGGAAGTCCAGCACTTCTGCTTCGAACTCGTGGGTGAGCCGAAGTGTGACTACTTCATTCTCCGTGTAGTGAACCGGGAGCGGCGTGGTACTCATTCTTGCTGTTGCAGTTTGACGATACATGGGGATTGTTCCTTGTTTGCTAGTGGGTGACATTAGGGTTAGCAAGAATTAGTAACCTACGTAATCGTCTCCAAGATCTTGTTCGATAGGCATTGTTGCCGTGGGATCGCCACCCAGCAGCGCGGAATAAGCCTGGAGAATCGCGTCACTCAGAAGCACGCCATTACCGAACAGAATGCTGTCACTCAGCAGGACGCCATCGCTGAGGAGTACCCCGTCACTCAGCAGGACGCCGTCGCTGAGTAATACCCCGGTGCTGCAGAAGTGCGCTCCAAATCCCATGGACGTGCCATTGCTAATCGGGATGCTATCGCTAAGCAGCACGCCGTCTGACAAGAGCACGCCGTCTGATAAGAGCACGCCGTCGCTAAGCAATACCCCCTGTCCATAGATCCTTTGGTATTTCGTAATCAGGTTAATACCGGTGCCGAAGGTGCTGCCCATGATCACGCCCTGTGACCATGTGAAAGTGTAGTTCTCAATAGTAGATTGCGGGTTTGGTGCGCTGGTCGTTAAGAGCGAAAAACCGAGCACTGCGCTCAGAGCATCGGTGCGCATGATCTTCGCCAATCGAACCGCGCCGTCCACGTTGAGTTGGCCGGCACCCTGCTCAAACATATTGAAGTTCGGCATCTGCTGGGCCGTGTACGTGAGAATCATTTTCACCATGTTCGGCGTGAGATTGGGATTGGCCTGAATCATCAGGGCGGCCGCACCTGCCGCCAGTGGTGTGGCCATTGATGAGCCACTCAGTTTCATCTGTGCGCGCGTGGCGTTAGAACTTACGCCCGCGTCGAGAGAGGGGTCGTTCTGCGAAAGAAGGTTATTCGGTGACTTCGCAAAGACCAGCTTGTTGCCAGGAGCAGCGAGGTCTGGTTTGATTTGATTGTCATAGTGCTTGACGCCGATGGAATCGGTCCAAGCGCTGCGCGTCGGTCCTCGTGAGCTGTAGCTTGCGATGCCGTCGTCGCCTCGCCCATTCGTTCCCTTCGTATCGACAGCACCGACAGTGATCACTGAAGGATCGATACCTGGGGAATGGATATGGCCGTAGGTTTTTTCGCCGGCGCCGTTCTTGCCGTTATTTCCGGCTGCGGCTAACACTACGACTCCAGCGTCCACCAATCGTCGCGACGCCAGACAGATAGGATCATCCCTATACGAGTTTATGGCCGGCATACCAAGGCTCATGTTCACTACGCGGATGTTGTAGGTGAGTCGGTTGGTCATCAGCCAATCGAGTGCGCTCAGGAGGCCAGACACTGATCCAACACCCTGGGAATTCAAGACCCGCAGGTTGATTATGTTTGCTTTAGGGGCGATGCCGACATACTTGCCATTCGAGACCTTGCCATTACCGGCCGCTGCGGAAGCGACGTGAGTGCCATGGCCATATGGATCGTCTGTGCGTCCTTCACCGGTGAAATCTACGCTCGTGACTATACGCGAAACTGAAGTTCCGGCCTCCAGAAAGGAGACGTGGTCCGGATAGATTCCAGAGTCCACAATGGCGATACCAACACCAGCTCCGTCGAGGGGTCCGCTAGTGCCGAGGGAGCGGATATTGTCGGTGCCTGAGGTGCGCGCCACGTGTCCGCCCAGCGATCTCACGTCACTGTCTATGGAAACGAACTCAACTTCTGGGAACGAATCGAGTGATTCAACCACACTGGCCGGTAGCTCCAGCGAGAGCGTGTTGAAGTTTACGAACTGTTTCCTGACCCTCACGCCATTGCTTCTGAGGAGGGCCCTGAGTGCAGTGCTTGGCCGGTCGTTCAGCTGCAGAATGACTTTCAGGCCATTTGCGCTAGGCTCTCTGAGCGAACGTTCTCGAAGATCACTGGCGATCTTTCGGTGCCGTCTCTCGGCTCTGTTGCGCCTGTCGTCTTTGGCGCTAGCCTTATCCATCACCAGAATGCCGCAACAGAGCGACAATACGAGCGATCCGCATGCCAGCCAGGTTAATGCCAACGACCGTTTCGTTCTTTTCATTTCAAACCTTCCTCAGTCAACAGTTATTTAAAACTCATGCCCGTCAAATGCGATTCGGGCACACAGCCCATTTGGCAATGACCGTGCCAACCCCACGCTCTACCCGCAAGTCCTGTGATTGATGGATTTAGTTGGTTCCGGTAATGGTCAGCGTATAGGTCATAAAGGTCGCTGGTTCGGTCAACCTGATGGGCGATGTCCATCAATCTGATAGGATTCCGGGATGTCACCAGGGCAAGATCTTCCGGAACTGATAGAGCTTTACCGCGATCGCGTTTGGCATCGTGAATCAGAAAACCGCATCGAAGACGCCCTGTCCGCGGAGAGGTTCATAGAACGGGTAGGTTTCTGCAGCGCCATGACAGATTGCCGTCGGCCCGGCCCTTCTCTCTACATCGCGGTTTGTGGTCGTCGTGACGCTTACATGCCTCGCAATGTTCAGAAGGATCCGGAAAGCAGGCTCGCCTGGTCCATTAAGGACGATGTAATGCGACGCGGCCGGGTCTATTACGCGAAGATGAAGAGAGGCCGTTTAACCTTCATTGCCCGCCGACTGCTTCCTTATTTTCACGCACTCTGGGGCGTTCCTGTGGGAAAGGAGGCTAAGCTTCTATCTGACGACGCGAGCTCGGCATTGCGGGTTCTGCGCCGCGAGTGGGAGATGGGAACCAGAGACTTGCGACTCGCGAGTCGTATAGATGATCGTGGTCGTTTTAACAGGGCAATCGATGATCTCCAGAAGACGTTTAAAGTGATTCCGAGCGACGTGATTTACAAACCAACGTTCAGTTACATTTGGTCCTTCGCGGAAAGTCGATTTCATGATGAGTTGGAGCTCAGGGTGAGCAGGGAAGAAGCGTTGAAAGAAATTGCCCGTGCGTACTTGAGCGGTGCCGGGATGACACTTCGCGGGGAGCTGGCTAGCGTCACCGGCCTATCGAGGCCGGAGGCGGGTTTAGGCAGTTGGTCTCTTGTAGACGATGGTGTTGCTCTGCGGTTGGCACCAGGAGTATACAGCTGGCAGGAGTTGGCCTAATTACGGCTTAAGCCTGGGCCTCCCGGGGGTGCCCGGTGACGTTTCGCGTTCGTTGAGATCGCGTTCGGCCTCCTGCAGAGTTTTCCGCTCCAACTGGTCCATCTCAATAACAAGTGGCAGGTGCTCTTGCGTCGCGCTCAGCCGCCGCAGCATTGCATGAGTCTCGACCTGATTAAGACTCCTGCTTGCCGCTGCCTCAATCGTCTGCAAGCGAGCTCTGGCTTCCGCCAATCGCGCGTTGGCCTCAGTTTTAAGACTCTGCAGTTGCTGTTGGTCTGACTCGAGATCAATCAGTAAGGTGGTTGTATCGGCCCCTGCTAAAGCACGAGCACGATTCATTCTGGATCGGACTCTTACCAGCTCTTTATCGGTCTTCGCGATGATACGACTTGCAGTCAACCGACTTGCTAGGGTTTCACGGTACGCGTCAGCCAGCAGCGGGCTGTGTTTGCTTGTCTCGAGTAGTGTTTTCCGCTCAGCCGTAGACAATTCCTGTGTGAACCAGACTACTTCGCTGGCCGTGATGCCATCCGCCGCCAGCTTGTCGCGCAAGCGTCGCAACCAGCGCTTGCGATAGATGTACAGAAGTATCATTACCAGCCCACCCGCGAAGGCGCTCAACGCCAGGCCGACACCCGCTAAAAGGAGATAGACGGCCGCGGCATCGGTAGCCGCAGAGGTAAGGAAGAGAAAGAAGAACACGAGTGGGAAGGGAAGCGCTATTAATGGAAACGCGATCCATGGAATCCAATGGAAGAAATTCGCTAGTTTCTTATCTTTGGCGGTCAGCTTTCCGGGCGTTTCTTGAATCATAGTAGTGCAAACGATTTCCAAGCCTGATGAATGGTCGTGGCCGGCTGGCACAACCGTAAGCGCTTCATCCGCTGGACCACCAGCTAGCCTGTATGACTTGGGCACGTCAGTCAAGACACCAAGGGGCCAGGGGGGTGGTTTGTCTTGGATGTCTGTATAATGCGCGAAGCGCTTCAATACTACTAGGAGTAAGCAATGAAAACAGTTTCACTACTCGCAGCAGCAATCTTTATGGGACTGATGTCCTTCATGGTTGTGAGTTCCAGCCGTCAACCTGCTTTCGCTCAGTCTCCGACGGTATCCGCGAGTAGGTCGCGTGCAGCCAGACCGATGACAATTCCTATTAGTATTCGGGTAAAGGGCGTCAAGCCCGAACCGGAACTACAGATGATAGACCTGACGGTAACTGAAGACGGCGAGCCTCAGACAGTCCTGTCGATTCGGGCAATCGGAACTAACTCCCCGTTAACGCTGGCCGTGCTCATTCAGGACGACCTGGTGTCATCAATCGGTAATGAGATCAAGCCGCTAAGAGATTTCATAAATCGTCTGCCGCGCGGTTCCAGAGTTCTTGTTGGTTATCTGAGAAGTGGCTCGCTACAGGTCCGTCAGAAGTTTACGACAGACCTGGAAAAAGCCGCCAAAGCACTCCGACCCCCGGTGGGGTTCGCGAGCGCTGCGCCTTATAATCCTTATGTCGAGGTTATTGAGGCCATCCGGCGTTTCGATTCGCAGCCCTCGGGTCGAAGAGCAATACTTCTCGTGTCAGATG
>CAZVHN010000127.1:0-3410 GCA_964626895.1 uncultured Chloracidobacterium sp.
TGTGCATAGCCATTAGTGATAGTCCTCATAATCCAAGAGGTAGGCGTGTCCATCTTCGAACTCGAAAGTTAAGCGCCAGTTTCCATTTACCCACACCGACCAGCGACCGTGGTCTGTTCCCTTGAGAGGGTGAAGGCGAAACCCGGGAACATTCATGTCCTCTATGGACTGAGCTGTGTCGAGAGCCGCCAACAGCATGCGGAATCGCCTGGCGTGGCGCGGTTGAATGCCCGCCGCGCTTCCCGACTCAAAGAACCTCTTCAGCCCTTTGTGCCGGAACGATTGGATCACACGTGCATGATAGCGCGTTGCGCAGTACGCAACAAGGCCAGATTTGTAGAACGGACTGACCGTGGTCGGAAAGCATCGAAGGTATTACCCGCTTCATCACTTGCCTCGCTTCCCTCGGGCGAAAGCCCCAAGCAGCGCCAGTGGTATCAGAACGGTGCCGCACTGCATAAGCGCGAGCGCTGCCACTTCGCTCGAAGGTGTGTTGGCGATTAGGGTGTAGACGCGAACGGGCAGGGTAGACTCGCCGGGGGGCGCGACGAGCAGTGTTGCGCCGAGTTCGCTGAAAGCGAAGATGAAGACCACGACGCCAGCGGCGGCAAGTCCCGTGCGTATCTGCGGCAAAACGATGCGAAAGAATGTGCGCGGCCAACTCGCCCCGGCGATCTCGGCTGCCTCCTCAAACGAGGCGGGAACCTGGCGCACGCTCGCGGCCAGAATCAATGCCGCGACGGGCACGAACCGCGCGAGGTATGCGAGGACGATCATGACCGGGCTCGCGTAGATCTCACCGAGCAACCCCGGTCTATTCCATAACCCGATCAGACCGAACTAACAGGGCCAATGTAAAAGTTATCAGGACTTTGACGTTTTGTATGCAAAACTTTTGCCGGACTGCCGCATCGGAGCAGGAATCTCTGGCGTGACCGCATTCGGCTCCGTTGGTCCATTACTCTCAGTTCCCGATGATCCGTTGGGGGCACTGCACGCCACTATGGCGAGAAGCAAAACGATAGCCGTGCTAACGGTGGTTTTAAACTCATTCATTGCTTCCTCCGTTTCTTGTCTGTCCTTCAACTTGCGTATTGCTCTTCGACTGTCGCCGCGAACACAATGGTGCCGAGAAGGCCGACGACTCCTGCAGTAATGAATGGAACCAGCGGTGAAATCCTCCAAAGCAGACCGCCGATCAAGGCCGCTGGCGTAACCGAAAGACTGCGGACGAGGTAATACAGCCCGACAGAACGTGCCCGAAGATCATCGTGGGCGAAATCGACGATCATTGCCTTCCGGGCGGGTTCCCCTATCTCTCGCAACCCACCTATGATGAAAGCTAGTCCCAATGTGGCGAAGTTTGTCGCCAGAACCACTGCCACTGGAAACAGCGCGAAACAGACAAAGGTAACCATAACGAAAGGCTTACGTCCGATCCGGTCAGCTATCCTGCCCGCTGGGATGTAAACCAGAATCGAAGTTGTGACCTGAATTGCCACCAGTATGCCGTACTCCGCCAAACTGATGCCCAGAACGTTTGTCACATAGAGGACGATGAAGATTCCGGCCATGCCTTCGCACATCCGGATAATGATGTCGGAGATGAGCAGACGTTTGAGCGTGACGTGAAACGAAAGCCAAACGCCGCGAATGTTGATTCCAACGCGTGCCTGCACGGGGATATTTATTCTCAAAACTATCATTGAAGTGATAATGGCGAGGATGAGTGTTATGACTAATCCAGTTCGCACTCCGTAAGAGATCCCGAGGACGGCAATCAATGCGCCGCCGATGAGCGGTGAAATAACGACTGGCACTCGCTTCAGAATCGACTGCAGTGTGAATCCCATCGCGCGGCGCTCTTTCGGAAGGGAATCGCCGATCACGGCAAAGATTGCCGGGCTCGCCATGCTGGTCCAGGCCATGGCAAATGCAAGGCCGATGAAGAGAAACGGCCATGAAGGGCTGAGCAGATAGATCAGATATCCAACGGAGGCTATGCCGATGAAGACCAGAAAAGAGCGTCGTCTTCCGGCGCGGTCTGCTAGCCACCCTCCGGGATACTGATAGCCGGCGTCGAGGAGGTTCTCTGTCGTCCCGAACATACCGATCACGACAGGACCCGCGCCGAGATATTCCAAATACTTGGGCAAGAATTTTTTCCACAATTCCTCGCCGAGTCCAAGGAGAAAAACGGCTGTGGAGGCAATGGCTACGTTCCGTTCCAAGCTCAGGTAATCCGTGACCTGTCTACGCCATCTGAGCTGAATGCCTGGGAGTTGTTCCTGCTCAATGCGCATGTTCCGCTCCAAAGAAGATGTTCAAGCGACCCTCAGTCTCGTGTTTTAGCGACCTTTCGACGTTTGGTTTGACTGCCCTTTGGCCTTCTCGTGGTTATACTCTTGCTGAACAGGGCATACAGTCCGTCGAAGGCGATGCCGGATTGCCGGAGAAGTTTGCGATCATCTTTTGCAGTTTCGGACAAGCCTGTGATCACCGCATTTAGCCCTTCCGCCTCGCGCCGATTGAACTTGCCATCCTTCAAATCAATATCGTGAACGATCTGAGCTATTCCCTGGAGCGCTCGGTCCGTACGCAGGCCAAACCGCTTGAGCATTGTTTCAAAAGTGCAGTCTTCCCCGTGGTGAGTGAGTTCCACTCCGAACATATCGAAGGGAATTCCGCCTTCGATTGTTTGACCTTCATCTACGAAGTAGAAGCGTGGACGCTTGTCGATGAACTGTTTGATCAGCCAAGCCGAAGCGAGCCTGTCGATATGGAGATTGCGGCGCGTGACCCAGCGACAACCCTGATGCTTTGCGATGTCGAGATTTCCGCTCTTTGCTTCTGCGAGTGCAGTCTTCCGGGCGGGACCTTGCGCAGCGCGCATGGCTTTCTGACAGCGCTGATATGCACTGAAGGCGGCGGTGCGCCCTGTGGCATTAAAGAAGTCATTGCTAGCAATGCGCTCAAGCTCGTCGTGCAGTTTGTCGATCTCAGTCTCATGCGCAGCAAGTCGGCCAGCCGATAGATGCTTGCCGCGAGAGTGTTCCCGAATTGCGCCCGTCAAGCCGTCAAAGTCTGCGGAGATAGCCGCAAACTCCTCATCGCGTGCCTTGCGAAAAGCTGCAATTATCTCTTCATCTGTTGTGCCTTCGACGGAACCGGCCCGGAAGACGGCAGCCTCACCGCCCGCAGATTCGATCCCCTGCTTCAACCACTGAAAATCTTCATGCGCTTGTTCTGTTGCCGGCAAAACATAGACAGAATTCTTGATTGCCACTGCGCCGAGCTTCTGCAACTTGCGCCAAATGCGCACGCGCAGATTTGTTGGTTTAGGAGGCAGTTGATGGATTAGCAGAATCCACTCGGGCTTAATTTTGGTCTTAGTCATCACCGTAACAGAA
>CAZVHN010000128.1:0-2242 GCA_964626895.1 uncultured Chloracidobacterium sp.
AGGGCCACCCCGCTTCCGTGATGGACATGAGCTTTGCCACGCAGGCGCTCGCCTCCGAGTGGGCGGTCAAGAACCGCAAGAAGCTCACCCCGCAGGTTTACAACGTCCCCAAAGCGGTCGAGGACTGGGTCGCGAGTCTCAAGCTCACCAGCATGGGGATCCGCATCGACCGGCTCAGCAAAGCGCAAGAGACCTATCTCTCGTCCTGGAACGTCGGAACTTAAACTCATTCTGGATTTTGGATTACCGACTTTAGACTTCGTCGTGAGATCAGTCGAACGATTGAATCGCTCTAGGGCAATTCACTGTAACTTGCTGCGCAGTGGAGGTTGGCAGCTCTGGCAGAGTCCGTCATTCCCGCATGCTTTTAGCGGGAATCCAGGAGAATTTCGGACTGGACCCCCGATAAAAACATTCGGGGGTGACAACTTGGGGAAAGTCATCCGAGGGCCTCTTGATACCCTGCAGCTTGCCGCAGGGTTGTTCATTCGGAAATCGAAAATTTGTCGCTTGACGCCGATACGCTGCACGGACTAAAAGTAGCCATACCCTGAGGATTCCAATCCGGCAGGAGGTTGTTATGGCTGCCAAAGCCGATTCGGCATTTTCACGTTTCATTGCGTCAACGCGCCAACTCTTCGCCAAAGAACAAGATTTAGGCAAACGTTGGGAAATGCTCGCGCCGCTGCTTCGCGAGTTGCTCGCCGACCCGCAAATACAGGAATCGTCCAGGCAGTGGCCCGAGTGCGCCCACAAGGAGCGCGCGGAGAACCTTCTTTTTTACGAAGACCCGGACTTCGGGTTCGTCGTGAACGGCCTCACCAAGGCGCCGCAGACGCGCACGCAGATCCACGATCATGCGCACAACTGGACTCTGTACGGCGTGCTCGACGGCACGGAGACGATCGCGCGCTACGAGCGCGCCGACGACGGCTCGAAGCCCGATTACGCCGAGATCCGCGGCGTCAGCAAGCTGCGCGCCGGTCCCGGAGAAGTGGACCTGGTCCGCCCCTACGAGATTCACGCCGAGGCCAGCGGTGAGGAGCGGACCGTCGCCATCATCGTTCGCGCCGAAAAGGCCGGCGGATTTCTCCAAGGGCGCTACGATCCGGTCAACAAAAAATACTGGCAGGGCTACGGCCCGGTCCAGATACCGTACAAGCTGGAGTAGCCCGCAGCAACCATCTCAGATTGGGAGCGACAATGAGCACCAGCAATTATACTGACGAAGACGTCGGCAATATCGTTTTGCTGGAGCACGTCAACGTGCAGATACCGGACCAGGCGTCGGCGACGCTCTTCTACATTGTCGGCCTTGGCTTCACTCGCGATCCCTATTTGAACGTCGGCCTGCAAAACATGTGGGCAAACTTGGGCGAGCAGCAGTTTCACCTGCCTACCGGTAGCGCTCAGCGCGTTCCGGGCCATATAGGCTTGGTCATGCCCGATCTTGAACGGTTACAGGAACGGCTGAAGACGGTGCAAGAGCAACTCAAAGGAACTCAGTTTTCCTGGCGCGCGGAGAGCGAATATGTCTCAGTCACCTGCCCCTGGGGTAACCAACTTCATTGCTACGCGCCAGCCGCGAAATTCGGCGATATGGCGCTGGGCATGCCTTACGTCGACTTTTCTGTGAAGCCGGGCGCAGCCAAAGGCATCGCCGCATTTTATCGGGAAGTCATGCGCGCGCCGTCCGTTGTCGAATCAGAAGGGAAGCTCTCTGTAGCCCGGGTAAACATCGGCCGCAACCAGTGGCTACTGTTCCGCGAAACCGACAAAGAGCTTCCGCCCTACGACGGCCATCACATCGCCGTTTATGTCGCTAACTTCTCCGGCCCCTACGAATTCTTAAACCGCCGCAGCCTTGTCACTGAAGATGTGCGAAACCACCAGTTCCGTTTTCAAGCTATTATCGATCCCGAAACCGGCGAGAAGCTCCACGAGCTGGAGCACGAAGTCCGCAGCCTGCGCCATCCGATGTACCACCGCCCGTTTGTGAACCGCAATCCGGACCAGAGCCAACGAAACTACCAGCGCGGCCGGGACGGTTTCACTCCGTTCAGCTCCAAAATTTCATCGTAGCGGGGTTTTCAAATGCGAATCGGCCCATTGACGCAGACGCGCTTCATGAATTCTCGACGATTCACTGTCGAAAGAAATTTAGGCGCTTCCGGGTTTAGCATGGGTAAAGATCGAGTCCCCCGCAGTGGAAGTAGATGGCCGTCTTGAAATTCTCGAGGTT
>CAZVHN010000129.1:0-2030 GCA_964626895.1 uncultured Chloracidobacterium sp.
GTTACGGTCTTTATGATGCACCGTCAACTCGTGAAGTTTTTTGCTGGAAAATTCTCGCCCGCACCAAGCGCATATCCAGGGCAAGATCTTGAGCGCTTGATCGCGGTAAACATTCCCCCGCCGTTCCCGAAGTCGGCGCGCTTCGGCAACGATGCGCTCCAGTGCGTCGCTTTTTGATCGAGTCCTCTTTGATGACATTTTGATCATGAACCACCTCGCTTTGGGTCTAAGCGGGTCGAAATTTAATGCACCTTCGATGGGGATTCTATAATCGCGCGCGTGCGGTGGCAAGGACATCGAAAAAGAAAAACTAGTCCGCCGATTTTTCTTTTCGTTTCTCAAAGGCTTGCAGCGTGGCTCGTATTTCGCCTCGCGTGCCTGCCGCTGTGGCGGACTCGCGCCATGGAGTAAACCTAACAGCCTCCCGGAAAGGGGCCGGGGGCAGCCAAACGCTGCGTAGCCGATACGCAGCGAAATCGACCGCGACTAACAAGATTGTCAAGAAGTCAAAGTCAGACCCCGATCCAACCTTTCTGCCGCCGACCAATTATCGTTATCCGTTCATGGCCGAACCGTAGTCATGGACGATGCCGTGCGGGGGGGATTTCTGTCTCACCAGGCTGGTGAAAAACTGGCGGTATGCTTCGACGCTGCTCAGCATGACCGGATGTTTACAGTAGGTTGCTCGACCCGACCGCACCTCTGCTTTGCGTGAGCAGCACTTGCTCTTGGGGATCTACGGTTTAGGTGCCGATGAGGCGCTCAAGGTGGTAAAGGGTGGAAAGCCGGCGGTGGTGGACGTAATCTGCGCGATGCGGCCGTAACAAGGACCGGCTACCTTTTGCCATCGGCTCGGAATCGGCTCGAAGCGGGCTCTCCAGCCCAGAATATTAAGTCGGCAAGAAGCCGACCGTGCGCCCTAATATGAGGGACCATGCCCGCCCTTCAGCACCGCATTATGACAATAACAAATAACCAAAGCCTGACACCGGCTCCATTCTTACCCGGCGTTCATAAGGACGATGCGGCATGTATAGAGTATCCGTCGATGTCGGTGGCACCTTCACCGATTGCCTCGTGCTTGGCGAGGAAGGCGAACTCAGGCAGTTCAAGTCGCCCACCACAGCGCGCGACCCCTCGCTCGGATTCTTAGCTTGCCTGGAAAGAGCGGCGCACGGGGCATTCTCAATCTCATATGAATGGCGCGCGCGGTCGGCGCTTTCAACGAGCCCGAACCTGGCGATGCAACGGTAAGGCGATCTTCAGAGCGGCGGAACCGGGCGGTTCGGCGTTCCAATGCCTTGACTTAAGCCCGCTGGCATCGAGGCGACCATCGTCAACGGCGGAGCGTTGCAAGCGGCGGCGTAGCTAGCGTGGTTTTGAGTTATCGAAAGGCGCTGGACGCTAGTTTTTGTCGCCCAGTTTCGCGCCGGTCCGACCGGGTTCTTTTCATCCTCTTGATGATACTTTCACGTTTTCGCAATTGCGAAAACGTGGCAAACGTCGCTTTGCGCGGAAGTCGCCGGGGTCAGGCAGAACACTCTGCGTGTCCCGATGAATTGCGACTCTCATTTGATGAGGGAAGTCCCGCTCCGTCTTAGGCGAATAGCGTGCGGCCCGCGCGTCACTTCTCACCCTTGTTCAAATCGTTCAAGCCCTTCAAGTCGTTGACAGAATCAAACGAAAAGATTAGAGACGATGTCTGTTGCCGAGCAGCCGGGAATATGAACCAAATGGTTTTCCTTCACGGGCCCGGGTCGGGAGATTGGTCACATCTCAGGTCTACGTGAGTTCGCGAATCAAGGCCCTGCGTAGTATCCTTAAGGAAGATCCTGTCGAGCGGGTGTTTTTGAACTCTTATGCCGAAATGGGGACGGAAGACGAAGATAGCCAAGGGGTTCAATCCGATTGCGTTGGAGTGAACGGGTTCGTGAAGAAGAAAGGATTCGTTGGATGAACAGACTTCACGACATAGGATCTGAATCTCTGGTCAAGAAGTACCCAACGATGCAAGAGGCACCGCGATAGAA
>CAZVHN010000130.1:0-3473 GCA_964626895.1 uncultured Chloracidobacterium sp.
ACGGCTCCGCTTTTGTCGAACTGGGAGAAGCAGCCTATGAACAGCAATTCAAAGAGCGCCGACTAAAAGCACTGAAAAAACAAGCGAGCACTTTGGGTTACCAATTGTCACCCCTGGCTGCAACGAGTTTCTAAGGAGCGACATGTACTCCGGCGCATGAACACATCTCTACGCATGAACATGTCGCTCCTACGGAGTTGGGCCAAGGATGAGGGCTCAAAGGTCATAAACATTGCCTCCCTAAGGGACTTGTTGAGGCTGTGACACCTCGAGGCGGGGGATGAACCACCCTTCCCAACCTGAGAAACGTTCAAACTTGAGTAGGCTCCTTGAAGCTTGAGGGCCTTAGGAGTCTGCTCAAGCTTAAATGCCGTCCTTAAAGTTCAGATCCGCGTTTGTCCGCGAAATCCGCGGCTAAATATTTCTCGGATCGAAAGCGTCTGACGGGCCAAATGCTTCCTGACGTCTAAAACAGCAGCCTCACAGCCAGCTGAATATTTCGCGGGCCGCCACCGCCGAGGAATGGATTGCCGATGCCTACGTCGGGCGTGACGGTGATCGGCAAAAACCCCTGGCCGCGTCCAGTTACAGAATCAATTCCGTTGAAGCTGGCATCTGCTGAAAAGCCGGGAAGCAATGGCGAAGAGAAATTTGGGTGATTTAAAATGTTGAAGATTTCGGCACGCAGCTCAACTCTTACCTGGTCGGTAAGTGGAGTGGTTTTGAAGATTGAGAAGTCGAAGTTGCGATAACCCGGCCCGATAAGTGAGTTCCTTCCCAGACTACCGAAATGCTGCGTGCCGGGAAGACATGAACCAGCACTGCCGTCGCCGGCCGGATCGAGCGTGCACGGGACCTTGAAAGCCGCCAGGTTGAGAAATCGATCATGGCCGCTGGTGCCGGCATAAGGATCTCCAACCAGATCCGGCCGTGGGAAAAACTCGCCGGTGCCGTTGTAGTCGTCAAAAAGGTTTACATGAAACGGGCTCCCGCTCTTGAGAGTCAGTATCCCATTTAACTGCCAGCCATCGCCGATGCGCGGGTGGTCCTTCGCGAAATTGGGAATCTCGTAACCAAAGCTCCACACAAACCGGTGCCGGTTATCGAAGTTTGAGTTGGCCTTTTCCAGATCCGCGCGATGGCTGTTTTCCGGTTGCGTTGCATTGGCAACATAGTCCTGGCCGTCGGAGGCATTATCAATCGAGTGAGACCAGGTGTAGTTGATATTACTGGTCCAGCCGCGCCGGTTTCGTAAAGTGAAACTAGTCTGCAAGGCATTGTAATTTGAATGCGCTGTAGTTTCGAGTTGGTTAACATAAAAGAAGGTCCCGCCAGAGGGAGCGAACGGGCCGTTATCGAAGGGACGGGCGGTGGAGACCCTTGGATTCACTGGCTGATTAATATCGCGATAGCGGAAGAGTTTCGTTCCGTTTGAACCCACGTAGCCAACCTGGAGTACGGCGTTTCGAAACAGTTCGTGCTGGAGGTTGAGATTGTAGTTTTGGATGTAAGGCGTGCGCAGGTTCGGGTCCACGGTGAACACATCCGAGTCGAGAAAGTCTGTGAAGATCGGCACCCCGTTCTGAATCACCGGGGTGGTTGAAAAAGAGAAAAGAACCGCGGAAGGTCCGATCGGGTTGTAGGCAGGCCCGGGATTGAAGGTATTAAACGGCAGTTGGCCGACAAAAAAGTCCTGCGAAAAAGCATCGTAGAAAAGACCCCAACCGGCACGCAGCACAGTCTTGCTTTTGCCGGTCAGGTCCCAGGCGAATCCGAGTCGCGGTGAAAAGTTGTTCCAGTCACTATTGTAGAGTTTGTCGAGGCCGCCGGCGCCGACCTGCACGAGGCCGCGCACGGGATCGAAGTTGCTAAAGCGGTTACGTTCTTCGGCAATGACGCCCATGTAGTCGTAGCGGAGTCCAAGATTGAAGGTCACGCTGGGCCGCCAACGAAAAGTGTCCTGGATAAACCCGGCGTGCGAATTTTGAAATGTACCGCGACGTGAGTCACCGCGCGCTGAACGACCGCCGCTCAAGCTGCCGGAAAGGAAATCGGCCAGTGAATCAAAATCCAAACGGCCTCGATAGCCGGCGTCGAAAAACGCATTTACAAAGGTGCGGCGAAACTCATAACCAAACTTCAGATCGTGACGGTCAAGTTTCCACGAGAAATTGTCGATAGCCTGCCAGTTGGTATCAACCCGCGCCCGCGGCACGGAGAGGGTAGCGCCAATCGAGGCAATCGAACCTACGGGGTCGTTTCTGATGCGAATGAAGGGCAAGCCGAAATCCTGCGTACCGACGATGCCGGTATTTAGTCCAATGGTGCGCGGATCGAAATTCTGATCCTCGGGGAAGAAGCCCTCATCGAAACGGTTGTAGCCAAATCTCATCTCGTTGACCTTGGTGTTCGAGAGCAGCCTCAGGTAGGAAATGGAGAAGAGGTTCACGCGCGTCGGCGTCACGGTGTTGTAGCCGGGCAAAACGTTGCCGGCCAGGAGTGCCAGAGGGAAAGACTGATTGCTATTGCCGAAGAAATAGCGCGCGGTAAGTTGGTTCTGTTCGTTGAACGAGTGGTCGATCTTGGCGATCATACTGTCGACATCGTTCAGTGCGCGGGTGGTCACAAACAAATTTGGCGTGCCCGTGTCGTCAAACAGAGGAAGCGGACGATTAGGCGCGGGCCAGGGATTCCGCGCCAGCAGCCTTGCAATCACGGGATTCGTCGTTCCTCCCAAAGCAGCAATCTCCCTGGGATCGGGAACACGGGCCGTTGAATTGAGGCCAACGCGTTCACGCTGGCCCTCGTAAGCGAAGTAGAAAAACGTGCGCTTACGAATGATCGGACCACCGAGGGATCCGCCAAACTGATTATTGCGAAACGCGGTTTGCGGATCAGGTTTGGGATTGAAAAAGTTTCGCGCGTCGAGTGCGTTGTTACGGAAGAACTCGAAAAGCGAGCCGTGAAATTCATTAGTCCCTGATTTGGTAACGATGTTTACGACGGCGCCCGAGTTTCGTCCATACTCGGCTTCAAAATTGGAGAGGACTGCAATTTCGGAGATCGCCTCGATCGGCAGAATAGTTGCCGGGGTGCCAAACACTCCTGCTTCATTGATCGCCGGCAAGTTGCGATACCCATCATTCATGTCGGTGCCGTCCAGAAGATAATTATTAGCGCGGCCACGGTTGCCGTTGGCACTAAACAATCCGAATGATCCGGGTGAATCGGTAGCTCCGGAAGGATCTCCCGTCGCACCGGGGACCAGCACCAGGAACTTGGTAAAATCGCGTCCATTCACCGGTAGATCGATTATGGCTTTGGCGCTGATGGTGCCGCCGAGCGTGTTAGTAGTAGTTTCAACCTGGGCGGCGGGAGCCACCAATACAACTGTGTCGCTGCCGGCCACCGAGAGTTCGATGTCCACTCGCTTTTCGCTCGTGACTTCCACGATCACACCATCAATTTGGTAT
>CAZVHN010000131.1:0-3308 GCA_964626895.1 uncultured Chloracidobacterium sp.
TCAAATCTCAGATTTCAAATATTTCAAATCTCAAGTTTGAGTTCCCGGATCAGAACCAGGCCCAATAGATCGCTCGCAAGTTGTGGCCCGTATGAATCCGTGACCCAGCAGGTATTCGAGAATTAGACGAGCATTTTCTTCCGGCGGCTGGTCTTTTGTTTCCAAAGTTATTTCGGCGTGCCGCGGCGGTTCGTAAGGGTCGTCGATGCCGGTAAAGCTTTTGATTTCGCCGCGCCGGGCCCTGGTGTACATTCCTTTTGCGTCGCGTCGTTCGCATTCCTCCAGAGGAGTGTCCACGAATACCTCAACGAATTGTTCCGCTCCGACCAGGTTTCTTACGTCGTTCCGCGTTGCCCGGTATGGGCTGACGGCTGCACAGACTACCATTCCGCCGTGTCTCACGATCTCAGCGGCCACGAAACCAATGCGACGAATGTTCAGATCCCGGTCTTCCTTGCTGAATCCCAATCCCCGGGAGAGGTGCGTGCGAACAACGTCGCCGTCCAGCACAGTGACCTGTCTGCCGTGCTCCTGGAGCAGGACGGTCAGGATTTCCGCAGTCGTCGATTTGCCCGCGCCACTCAGTCCGGTGAACCAGATGCAAACGCCTTGTTTGTGACGGGGCGGATAGGTTTCGGCGAGAATCTCCGCCACCTCTGGTCGGGTGAACCAGGCCGGCAGTGGCCGGCCGGGTTGCAGATAGTCTTCGCGCACCTGCGTGCCTGAAAGCGATGCCATGGGGGTCGTTTCCTCCACCTGTGATACTTCTTCATAAGCGTCCTGCTCGGGCAGATAAACGAATTCATTGAAGGCCAAAATGCCGACCCCGATCTCCCCGCTGAACTGCTGGACCAATTCCTGGGCCGCATACGGCTGGTAAAAAGGGTTGCCGTTGGAATCGACACCCGGGCTGGCGTGATCGCGGCCGATAATCATGTGATTGGCGCCATAGTTGCGGCGAATGATTGCATGCCATAACGCCTCTCGCGGCCCCGCAAGACGCATTGCCAGGGGCAGTAGCGAGAGCAGGATGCGGTCGGGCGCGTAGTAATGGGCCGCAAGCGTTTTGTAAGTGCGCACGCGCGTGTAGTGATCGACGTCGCCAGGTTTGGTCAGGCCAACAACCGGATGCAACAGCAGTGCGCCATCGACCTGGTCCGCTGCTCTTTTCGTAATCTCTTCATGAGCACGGTGGAGCGGGTTGCGAGTCTGAAACGCAACAACGTTCTGGTAGCCAAACTGTTCGAGCCGCGCTCGCGTTTCGTGTGGCGTCAGGCGCAGCTCGCGAAAGTCGTAATGCCGCGGCAGTTGAATCACGCGCAGCGACCCGGAGATATTTAGTCGTCCCCAGCGATGCATCTCAGCGACCATTGGATGGCGCAAGTCCTGGGTACCAAACACGCACTCGGCTACTGGTGCCAGATCCCATTCAAAGATTTCTTCGATCGTCATCACCGCGAGGAGCTCGTTCCGCGAATCTCTCAAGGCAACATCCTGGTCCAAACTCACTGGCGTTCCAGCCTCGACCGGCAGCGTCACCGGTATCGGAAAGATGTGTCCACTGGTCAAGCGCATCGCACCGAGGACGCTCTCGTGGTCGGCACGCCCCATGAAGCGATCGAGCGGAGAAAACGCTCCCGTCGCCAGGAGTTCAAGGTCGCATACAGCACGTTGAGACAATTGGATCGAGGGCAGGTGACTGGCGTAGGCGTGCTGCTCCGGAACTGCTGCCGCATCAACCCGGAGATCAATAAGACGGCCGCCGCAGGGAGAGATCTGTTCAGTGACGGGAGTGTGATCGCCGCTAGCCAAAATGTTGATTGTCCTTTGGATAAGTGCAGACCAAAAAGCCCCGGCCTGCCTGCGCGAAAGAGAACTGCGCGATGCGACCGCTGGCCAGAAAGGAAAAATGTTAACACAGATCAGCGCGAGTATCTCTCACCGGATCAGATCCTACGAGACTGAATTCCAACTCGATAAAGAACCCTGGCAGGATGCTGAAAAAGGGTGGCTCGTCATCATGTAGAAGAAGACGATCCACTAAAGCACACGAAATTACTCGAACTAGGGATTCTTTTCGTGACGCTTCGTGTGATTTCGTGGACCGTATTTAGTTTTTCAGCAGCCTGCTGGAACAATTTCGTGGTTTTCCAAAAATGAAGGGCGGCAGACAACTCAAGGAAGTCTGCCGCCTTTGCGATGCCGCCTGGCTGGTCAACTATGGGTTAGAGCGTGCCGGCGTCCCCTAAGATCTCGATGGCGCCAAGACCAGCGAACTGGGCCAGGTCATCCCGGAAGATGGTGGCCTCGATCCAGTAGACGTTGTTGGCAAAGTCGAAATCTATGTCTGGCGCAACCGTGGTGGTGCTGAACGCACTGCCAGAGCTCGTGGCCTTGCTATCAAACGTAAAGACTACGGCGTTGCCACCCCTTGAGATGTTAGTCCGATGAATCTCGAACTTCACTCTACTGTGCGCGCTGTTGGCGTCACTGTTGCGGAAGCGCGCGTTGAGCATCGACTGCGTCGCCGCACGTAACGCCGCGATACCGTCCGCCGCGGTGATGTTGTAGCGAACCGTGGCGGTGCCGGGCGTGCCGCCCGGCGGACCCGCACCGGCCCCAACGACCGGTGTCTCTCCGAAAATAAAGCGCGCAAGACGCTCCAGGAAACCCTCCCCGCCTTCTTTCTTGTTGATGTTCTCTCCCTTGATGGCTGGCGGCGCTTCGGTCGCTGGGTAGTCAAACGTCCGCTGCTCCGGCCCTAACGGTGTCGGGCCGTTGCCGCTGTTGAAGATTAAGGAGAAGCGCCGCATCGAACCGGTGTCAATGCCGGCGTTGTCCGAGACGTTCAAGACCCACGTCCCGTCGGCGTTCTCCCCGTCGAGCAGCGACAGCATCCCCGTCGTCTCCGGCGAGAAGTTGCCCGATTCCGGAGTCCCTGTCGTACCAGGTAATGTCGTGAGCAGCGGGAAACCACCTTCATCGTTGATGTTGGTCAGGCAGATGTTTTCCTGCGTGACGCCGCGCCGCAATTGGAACGTCACTGTGGGCGCGCCGTCGGGCGGTGTCAGCTTGAAGGTCAGGTCACCAATGAAGGTGTGATCCATCGCGGCGTTGGTGTTGCCGATGGTGGCGTCGCACGCGCCGCCCGTGTCAAAGCGGAAGTTCAAATCGGCCACAGTCCCCACACCCGCCACCGGCAGGTTGATATTCACGCCGGCCGGTATGTTATCGGGAATCGGCACTGCCGGCCCCGTGTAGCTAACCGTCACCGTCCCCGGCCCCGGTGTCGGCGTTGGTGTTGGCGT
>CAZVHN010000132.1:0-1606 GCA_964626895.1 uncultured Chloracidobacterium sp.
CCCGATGGGGGTCGAATCACGATCTCCACTGCAGCCACTGCGGGTGACACCTTGATTATTGAAGTGGCTGACACGGGGATGGGAATAGCGCCTGAGAATGTGGCGAAGATTTACGATCCCTTCTATACCACCAAGGGCGTCGGTCGCGGCACCGGGTTGGGGCTGGCCGTTTCCTATGGAATCGTTCAAGAGCACTCTGGCCAAATCAGCGTGGAAAGCTCGCCTGGGCGTGGCACCACCTTCCGCATCTCTTTACCGACAGCGAATGGTCGCGCTCGGTTGCAGGCAGTTGGCGATTAAAAAAAGCAGGACAGCTCAGAAGAGTCAGGAGCAAACGGCGACATTGCTGCTTTGCCTCTGACTTTTGTTTTATGTTCTGATCTCGCCTACACTAACCTGCTGTTGCGGAGAAAGTCCCTCGAACTTCAGTCTTGTCGTGACATGCAGCGGAAGCTGACAGGTTAAACTGCGCCAACTGCAGGTCGCCGGCGATGGTGCGCGAGAATTCACCTTTGAAGACGGAAAGACGCATGGCCAAGAAAGGCTCGATACTTGTTGTTGACGACGAAGAGATAATGCGCGACGTTTTAGAAACGCTTCTCTCCGCGCAAGGATATCGAGTTGACCTGGCTAAGACTGGCGAAGAAGGACTCGAATCATACGGGCGGCGCTCTTATGACGTTGTACTTCTGGACGTCTCGATGCCTGGAATTGGCGGCCTGCGTGCGCTGGAAGAATTTCTTAAGACGGATCCCGACGCGGTGATCATCATGATCACCGCTTATGCAACCTTTGACACCGCCATTGCCGCCTGGGAGCGAGGTGCTTTTGGTTGCATACGCAAACCTTTCCAAAATGAACAGATCACCGCAACGATTGCCGCAGGCATAAAGCGCCGGCGCAAGGAGGAGGAGCGGCTAAGCCTGAGACGTGCTATGAGCCGGTCCGTCGACCGCGGAGCTATCGTTGGGCGTTCAGACGTAATGCAAGAGGTATTTCGGTTGGTGGAACAAGTGGCGCCCGCCCGATCTACTATTCTGATCACGGGAGAGAGTGGTACCGGAAAGGAACTAATCGCTAAAGCGATCCACGAAGCGAGCCCCCGCGCCGGGAAGCCCTTCGTTACCGTTAACAGCTCGAACATTCCTTCCGAACTGCTTGAGTCTGAACTCTTCGGTCACACTCGCGGCGCGTTTACAGGTGCGGTGGCAGTGAAGAAGGGTCTTTTTGAGGTTGCCGACGGGGGATCGATATTTCTTGACGAGATTGGGGACATTCCGCCTGAAACCCAGGTGCGTCTCCTGCGCGTCATCCAGGAACGCGAGTTTACCGCGCTCGGTGACACGACACCGCGGCGAGTCGATGTACGCATCATTGCGGCGACGAACATTGAGCTGAAAGAAGCAGTCAAGCAAGGAAGCTTTCGCGAAGATCTGTACTACCGCCTCGCGGTTGTGCCTATTGAATTGCCACCATTGCGCGATCGTCGCGAGGACATTTTGGCGTTGGCCCAGCATTTCATAATAAAGTACAACGAAGAGAACGGGCGCCAGGTGTCGGAACACTTAGCTCCGGATGTGTTGGCTTTGCTCGAAGCTTATTCCTG
>CAZVHN010000133.1:0-6667 GCA_964626895.1 uncultured Chloracidobacterium sp.
GGCAATTATCAAAGCGCGGATATGGTTAAAGCCTTTCTCGCCTCGGCTGAATATCGCAGGCGATTCGCTCTCTAAGCTTCGTCACCCGCCGTTCCAGCCGCTCATGCACGCCTGATTCATTTACCTGCCAATCCCCTTCCACTAAAGAGGGCGACTCGAAAGAGTCGCCCTCTTTCTCATTAGCGTCCTGTTGGAACGCACCGGACCCACACGCGCCCGCCGCCAATTGACGATGGCATCAAACTCTTCCGCAGCAGCAGAAGAAAGTAACGGCGGATTTTGCGGATAACACGGATCAGAATCGGATAATACTGACAGCGGCTTGTCTCGGTTTTCGCTCTGATCCGTGTTCATCCGCGTCTTAGTACTGCACTTCGCAATTACGGTGACGTATTTGGAGTGCGCCGGCAAAGCGAAGCGGCGACGGCGCTTTGGATTGCGGTGCTTCCCACTTGAAACAAGTCGAGAATCCAAAGCGGTGTCGCGCTCGGGCTTGCCACCGCACTCCAAAGGGGGGCCGCTCGGATACGTTGGGATATTTTTGAAACCGTGTACTTAGTGACTCCTACCTTCCTGCCCCTTCCCATCTCCCCGTCTCCCCGTCTCCCCATCTGCGGCCAGTCTTGGAATATCCACCCCTTTAGCTGTTTACAACTTATTGCCGACCTTTGAGCTTCGGGCGGTTTGCATTGAACCTTTAAAGTACTTGAGATAAGCTTTGCTGCGTATTTCTTCGTGGGCTGACTGCATTTGGAGTCATCCATTCGTTTTCGTAAGGGAACTTGCCCTTTTCTTGCGAAGACCTTCCAAAGGAATTTAGTAATGAGTGTCCTGGCCAGGAAACATCTTTGGCGAGTTCTCGCCATCTCTTCTGCCCTAATATTCACGTACGCAGTCGTACTGTCGAAGCTTGCGCACACTTGGTGGAACGATGAGAACTACTCCCACGGCCTTCTCATTCCTCTCATCATTGCCTACATTCTATGGACTCAGCGTGAGCGGCTAGCCCGAGAGTCTACCAAGCCTTCAACCTTGTGGGGTGGCGCTGCCGTCTTACTCGCCTTGATGGCTCTCTGGGCAGGAACTGCGGGCGCAGAGTTGTTCATGCAAAGGATCTCGCTGGTTCTGATGCTCGCGGGAACAGTTATTTACTTCTGGGGTTTTCGCCTGCTGCAGCTTCTACTCGTTCCTCTAAGCCTGCTGGCGCTTGCCATTCCAATTCCGGCGATCATATTCAACAAAGTCGCCTTCCCATTGCAGCTTTTTGCTTCTCGCTGTGCAGTGTGGTCCATGAGCTTGTTTGATATCCCCGTGTTGCGACAAGGCAACGTAATTGAGTTGCTCCCTTTGGGCGCACGGGAAACAAGGAAGTTGGAAGTGGTCGAGGCCTGCAGCGGCATTCGCTCGCTGATGACGCTGGTAACATTGGCCGTGGTATTTGCTTACTTTACTCATCCCAGACCTGACGGCTCCTCCGGAGGCCGCAGACGCGGAATCATCGAGTGGTTGAAGAGCTATGGCTTCTGGCGCTCCGCAGTAATTATCTTGTCCGCTGTGCCGATTGCGATCTTAACGAATGCTCTGCGGGTTAGCGGTACGGGCGTGCTGGCTCATTATTATGGAACCGAAGTGGCGGACGGCTTTTTCCACTCCTTTTCCGGATGGGTGATCTACATAGCCGCTTTTCTCCTGCTGTTCGGGGTTGGCTGGATTCTTGATCGTTTCCGGCCCTCGTACGACAAAGCACCGCCTGCAGCATCCCAGGGTGAGGAAAAAGTCGCGACAGAGGAGCGTGGTGCATCCGTTGCGGGAACCGGAACCCCGGCGACATCGGTGATTCAAGTGGAAGGAACGGAATAGATGAAAAGCTCCTGGCGTTTTGCGGTTTTGCTTATTCTGCTGTTAGTCGGCGGCATTGTCGTTAACGCTTGGGAGTATCTCGGCGAAACGCCCGCCGCACGTAAGGAACTGAAAGACTTTCCGAAGCAACTTGGGGCCTGGCAGCAGACGGGCCCGGACCAGCGCTTTGACGACGCGACGCTCAGCGTTTTGCGAGCAAGCGATTACCTCATGCGTAACTACCGCACGGCGGAAGGGCAAGGTGGTAACCTATATGTCGGTTATTATGCGAGCCAGCGAGATGGCGCTACCTATCACAGCCCCTTGAACTGTTTGCCGGGCTCCGGATGGACGATGACTGCCCCTGGCAGGATCACGATCGCTCCTCCTGGAAAGCCGCCTTTCGAGGCTAACAGATACCTGATACAAAACGGGGGGACGAAAGAACTACTGATCTATTGGTATCAAGGCCGGGGACGAGCCGTCGCCAGCGAGTATTGGGGTAAGGTCTACACCGTAATCGATAGCGTGAGGCTGCGTCGCTCAGACGGCGCAATGGTCCGCGTTATGGTTCCCGTCGGGAAGTCTGAAACGGCTGCTCTGGAGGCCGCGGCTGAACTGGCCGCAAGTGCTTCCACGTTGCTTCCGGAGTTTATTCCGGATTGAGATGCCGGGAATTGGAAACCATATCCCGGCTGGGTGGGCTTTCAATTTGCGGAAATAAGCCGAAGTTGGCCTTTTCCTAGAGGTATCAACTCTGTGAACCATGTGAGGCATTGCCCGCCTGTGATGATTAACAAAGTGAGTATTAACGCGAGCAGGGAACCTGGTTCGCGATGGAGTCTAGAATAGAATGAAAACGGAGTGCCGAATTAAAGACGTAGTCCTTCTGTCTCTTCTGCTAACAGCCGTGCTTGCTGTCGGGGGTTGCACCAATCCCGAAAAAGCCAAGGCGGCTCACCTCAGCAAGGGAGACGCTTACCTGAAAGATTCAAAGTTTCAGGAAGCGTCCATCGAGTACCGTAACGCCATCCAGATCGACGACAAGCTCGCCGCCGCCCACTGGGGCCTGGCCCGCGCTTATGAAGGGCTACAGCGCGCTCAGGAAGCGTTTGAGGAATTGAGGAAGACCACCCAACTCGATCCGGACAATTTGGAGGCCAGATCGAAACTGGGGACACTCTATCTTGCGGCGAGCAGGGGCAGGCCCGAGTACATAGCGGAAGCGGAGCGTCTTGCCAAGGAGATCCTGGATAAGGATCCGAATCACGTTGAAGGCCACATTCTGATGGGCAGTGTCCTCTTCGCGCAGAATAACCGCGACGAAGCGCTGGCCAGGTTCAACCACGCTGTGGAACTTGATCCCAAGCGCATCGAGTCGTACATGAGTCTGGCGCGATTCTATATTGTGACCAAGGATCCAGCCAACGCGGAAGGAACCTTTAAGCGGGCACTATCGATCAATAACAGTTCTGCATTGACCCATACGGAATACGGTAAATATCTCATTCAAACTAATCATCTGAACGAGGCTGAAATTGAATTGCAGAAGGCAGTCGAAGTAGAACCCTCGAATTACAACTCTCGTTTCGTTCTCGCCAGTTTCTACCTTGTAAATAGGCGGCTCGATAAAGCTGAGGAAGCCTATAAGGCGCTGGCCGATCTAGACAAAGACAAACCGGAAAGCCAGGCCGTTCTGGGTGACTTTTATTCCGCAGTAAACCGTCTCGATGACGCCGTAAGAATTTATCAGGACATTCTGACCAAAAACCCCGATTACAAACAGGGTCGCTACCGTCTGGGCGAAATCATGCTCATGCAAGGTGACACAAAAGCCGCCAATGACCAGATTGACGTAGTGCTGAATAAGGATCCGGGCGACAGACAAGCGCTACTTCTTCGCGCGAGAACCAGGGCACGGAGCGGTCAGGCGGAAGGGCTTAAAGCGGCCATCGAAGATCTGAAAGAAGTCTTGAAACAAGAACCCAATTCGAAGGTCGGGCTCTACTTCATGGCCCAGTCTAATTTCAGTCTTGGTTTAATCGATCAGGCTCGGGTGTTCGCGAGCGATCTGGAAAGAAACTATCCGGACTACCTTCCTGCCAAGTTAATGCAGATTCAGATAGCCCTGGCGACCGGGGACGCAAAAGGGACCGTGGGTCTATCCAACGACTTGCTTGAACGGCTTAGGAAGACCGGGCCGGACCGAGAAAACTCTCCGGAGATGCTCGCTGAAGTACAAGCGAAAGTCCTCATTGCTCGGGGCGCGGCCCACGCCCAACTGAATAATAGAGCAGCGGCCCGACAGGACTTCACAGCTGCGCGCGACATTGCTCCCAACAGCACTGACGGCTACATCAATCTAGCCGCCCTGGCTATGGCGGAAAACAAACCGGATGAGGCCGTCGCATCGTACGAGAAGGCCTTATCCATTGCTGCTACTGAGTTCAACGCATTAGACGGCCTGATCAAGCTTTATGCATCGCGCAAGGAGCTTGGTAAAGCTCATGCCAGACTCGACCAGGTGTTGAGCTCATATCCTAATGATGCTTCGCTGCATTATCTGAAAGCACAGATTTACGGCTATGAGCAAAACGGGCAGGGAGCCGAGAGCGAATTACGCAAAACGCTGGAATTGGATTCCAACTATATCAACGCCTACTCTGCCCTCGGGGCCTTGTTCGTGAATACGAAACAGGAAGATCGGGCTATTGCCGAATATCAGAAGATCGTCGACAAGCGTCCCGATAACTCGGCGGCCTACACACTGATCGGCATGCTTTACGACGCCGACAAGGACTATAAGAACGCCGCCGATTACTATCGAAAGGCGCTCGAGAAAGATCAAGGCGCGATAATCGCTGCCAACAACCTCGCATGGCTTTACGCCGTTCAAGGCGGAGGCAATCTCGACGAGGCGGTGCGGCTCGCGCAAAGTGTGGTCCAGAAGAACCCCCAGGTAGCGGGTTTCGTGGACACGCTGGGGTGGGTCTATTACAAGAAAGGGCTAAACGCAGTTGCCGTGGAGCAGTTGCAGAAGGCAGTCGCTCTTGATGAGGCAGCGGCGAATAAGGCCAAAGTCTCCCCGAGTCCGACTTATCGTTACCACCTGGGCATGGCTCTTAAAGCTAAAGGCGACAAAGAAGGCGCCAAACGGGAACTCGGAGTCGCCCTCCGGTTGGCGGACAAGGTTCCTTTTCGAGATGTAGAAGAAGCCCGGAAGGCCCTGGCCACACTTTGATGAAGAGATAGAAATAGGAGTGCAGTATGAGTGTTGACTTCCGCAATCGGACCCCCGGCGAATATGCAAAGATCGTCTGGAAGCGAAAATGGTTGATTATCCTTCCGGCGATCGCGGTGGCCACGGCCGTAGCCTGGGTGGTCTACCGTCTTCCGGATGTTTACGAGTCAGTCACGCTGATAGTCGTTAAGCCATCGACTCTCCCTACCTCAGTCGTGCCCACGATGACTGAAGACAGTCTCACTCGCCAATTGACCAGCATCGCACAGGTGGTTACCAGCCGCAGTTCCCTGGAGCCGCTCGTGGAAAAGTACTCACTCTACCAAGCTGAGAGAATGCGCGGCGAGCCGATGGAAGTCATCATCGACACCATGCGCAAAGACATCAAGGTTGAGGTAAACACCAGCCGCAACGACATCACCAACGGCTTCAATATTACCTATCGCGGCCGGGTGCCAAGCAACACGCAGGCAGTCACTAGCGAGTTGGCCAGTAAGTACATCAACGAACAAACAGAGAACACAATCAATTCTACTACCTCGGCCAAACAGTTCATCGAGCAACAAACTCTGCAAGCGAAGAACGAGCTCGATACTATCGACAAACAGCGGCTGGAGTTTATGCAGAAGAACGTCGGTAGTCTGCCTTCAGAGGCCGTGTCTCTGGTTGGCCAGCTGTCGGGCCTGCGCGAACAGCAGAAGGCTTATATCTCAGAAGTCGGGCGCTACCAGGATCGTCGATCGGCTCTCACCGGCCAGCTCGCGCTGATCAGAAAGACAGCGGAGCAGGTAAAGGAAGAGGTTATTGAGAACACCACCGATCCTAAAACGACCCTTGGGTGGGCCGAACTGGTCAAACGCAAAGCAGACCTGGAAGCTCAGCTGCAACGAATGCTGACCGAGCTGAGGCCTAAGCATCCCGACGTGCTGGCCAAACAGGCGGAGGTCGATTCCGTAAAAAAAGGCATGGATCAGATGGTCGGTGAGTGGCAGGAGAAGATCAAGACTAAACAGGAAAAACTTCGCGATCGCCCGGATCTGCAGGTATCCGCCTTGGAAGCCGAATTAAGGATGATTGACGGTGAAATCAAACGCGGACAACGCGTGCTTGCCGACATCGATACTCAGATCGGCCAGGTCATGCTGCGAATAAATACGGTCCCTGGTGTGGAAGTAGCGTTGGGAGCACTTGATCGCGAATATCAGACCATGAAGTCCGCCTACGATTCGCTTCTCGTACAGCAACAGAAGATCAGCCTGGGGGCCGACGCTGCCAGCCAGCAACAGGGTGAAGGCATTCAAGTGATTGACGCGGCTAATCTGCCCTCTAAACCCGTAGCGCCGAAACGGATCATGCTTTTTGCCCTGGGGTTGGGTTTGGGGCTCGGGTTCGGACTACTTCTGACCGCAATCGTGGAAGCGCCTAAGTTGTTAACCATCCAGAACCGAGAAGATGCCGCGCATTACACGGGTTTACCGGTTCTAGCCATAGTTCCTGAGCTGCTGGCCCCGCAGGAAGCCCGCGCCATTCCCAGACGGCGCAGGTTGCTGCTGGCGGCCGGAATCGTTGCGACGATCGTCAGTATTC
>CAZVHN010000134.1:0-1760 GCA_964626895.1 uncultured Chloracidobacterium sp.
ACGGCTCCGCTTTTGTCGAACTGGGAGAAGCAGCCTATGAACAGCAATTCAAAGAGCGCCGACTAAAAGCACTGAAAAAACAAGCGAGCACTTTGGGTTACCAATTGTCACCCCTGGCTGCAACGAGTTTCTAAGGAGCGAAATGTTTCTTGCCAATCTGGTGTTTCAAGCTATTTGTTTCGCTCCTCCGGAGCTCCAGAAATCATTCGGTGACCACGGTCTATAAACATTTAATCCCTACGGGATCGTAAAACCTAAAAACGTTAACTGGACCGTGGAGGGACTGTTGTGGCGTTCAAAAACCGAAAGCTTGCGAAGAGAGTTGCACAGCAGCCTTGTGGGTGGTGCGGATGGAAAGCAGGACGCAGGCACGCCGCACATATAATTGATGAAGGCCCCGAAGTTGAATGGAATGCAATTTGTCTGTGTCCGAACTGCGCAACGGTATTTGACGAGGTTGTGCGACCAAAGTTCTACAAAGCCCTGCAAGAATATGGTTGCCAAAAGCTACCGGCGTCTTGGCGGAAAGACAACAAGATCTCAGAAAAGATTGATGAGCTCCTATGAAACTGAGTTGGTTGGAGCAAAGGAGGTATTTGTGATTTTCACGGTAACAGTAGATCGAGATGAGGACGGAATTTGGGTGGTCGAGTGTCCGTCTATTCCCGGTTGCGTTAGCCAGGGAAAGCAGAAGGAGGAAGCTTTGGAGAACGTTAAGGATGCAATCAGACTTTGTCTTGAAGTCAGGGGTGAGAAAGGGCTTCCGCTCACTATTGAGACCAGGCAGGTCGAGGTGGCAGCCTGATGCACATTAGTCCTAGTTGGGAGGTGCCATGACAGAACAAGAGTATCAACGTCTTCAGAATCTTTTGAGTACTGTGATTGAGCAGCAAGCGCTATTCGCTGAAAACCAAGGCAAAGCAGACGCTTGCATGACGCGTCATGAAGAATCGATCGCCTCTCTGCTGGCCATCGCCGAAATACATGATCGACAGTTTGTCGAAACTGATGAACGCATAAATGCTCTTGTGAACGTAGTTGAAAAGTACATTTCACGAGCGCAGTAAATTATTATTTAACTCATGTCCCCGGATCTAATCAAAGTCACAATCAACAGCAAAGACTTTCAGGTGCCCAAAGGTGCCCGGCTGATCGACGTCTGTCGCGAAAAGGGATTCGATATTCCCTCGTTCTGCTACTACGCCGATCTCGCGCTGCAAGCATCATGTCGAACGTGTCTGGTGCGCATTGAGAAGATGCCCAAGCTGCAAACGTCGTGCACGATCATCTGCACTGACGGCATGGCAGTTACAACTCAAAGCGAAGAGATTGAGAAGGCCCAGCGGGGGATGATGGAGTTCCTCCTGGCCAACCACCCGCTTGACTGCCCCGTGTGCGATCGCGGCGGCGAGTGTGAGCTGCAGGAGATGGCATTCAGTTGGGGTAATTTGGAAGAGAGATTCACTGAGCAGAAGAATTACTATCCCGAGAAGTATCTCTCGCCGATAGTGGCCAACGATCCGCAGCGCTGCATTCTTTGTAAGCGTTGCACGCGGGTCTGCGATGAGTGGATGGGCGAAGATGCCATCGAAGCCGGCGGCCGCGGCGCAAATACCGTCATCGGCACTTACGGCGGCTGGCTGGACTGCTCCCAGTGTGGTAACTGCATTGAAGTTTGTCCGACCGGAACGCTGCTGGACGCCACTTACCGACACCAGGCGCGTCCCTGGGAACTCACCCAGACGATTTCAACCTGCACC
>CAZVHN010000135.1:0-3307 GCA_964626895.1 uncultured Chloracidobacterium sp.
TCAACCGCAACAACGTCAACAACAGCAACGTCAACAACAGCAACGTCAAGCGGAACATCAACACAAACGATCCGCGCCTGGACTCGTACCGGGGACGAACTCCCCAGGCCAACACCGGAAACGTGACCAAACCGACGAGCCGGCCGGCGCAGCAACCGGCACAGCAGCGATCGTCGGCATTCGGCGGATACGGCAACGGCAGCGCCGCCAGAATGGACAGTCAACGCGGCCAGGCGAGTCGCAGCTCCATGAGTCGGTCAGGTGGCGGAGGCGGCGGCGGCAGACGCAGGTAATGACGATCTCGCAGGTTGCTGAAAAACTGGTTAGCCGCCAAAGAAAGATTGGGACACGGAGACACCGAAGAAAGATGAAATCAAAGAGAAGGTCAAGTGTATTGGCATTTCTGATCAATGCTGATCTGCCTTTTCTCTGTGACTCTGTGCAGCAAAGGGATAACTTCTTGCTTCTTGAGCAAGATTTGGACGAAAGCACAATCGCGCCGGGCTTTTATTTCAACGTTGTTCGTTCGCGAGGAGCGGGTTTCACCCCGTAGGGGTGACATGTTTATAGATCGAGGAGCAAGAACCTCTCCGGCTCCGTTCGGAGGAGCGGAAGGTTGCGGGAGTGGTGAAGCTCTAGTTGAATTCCGCTCCTCCGAACGGAGCGGTCCTGGCGCCTAACTCCGACCTATAAACATCTCACTCCTAGCGGAGTGAAACACGGTCGAACAATGAACCTTGAGCTCCCCGAGGTGCTTGAGTTGAGTTAGCTCAAACGTTTTTTGGTTGCTGCTCTGCCGCGCGGTACTTCTGCGGCCAAATCGAAAACTGAGCACTGACGCTCTGATACGAAAAGGATGGAAATCATGGTGACTGATAAGAGAATGACGCTGGCTTGCCGAGTGTTGAGGTTGACCCTCACTCCACTTTTTGCCTTAACTCTTGGCATTGCGACGGCCGCAGCGGTCGGCGCACAGACGCCGGGTTCCAAGATCTTCCCGACGCCGCAGTCGGCCGTTAAAGCGGTGGCGGACGCTGCCGGCGCCAAGGACCGGACAGCCCTGCGCGAGATCTTTGGTCCGGATGTAAAGAACCTGCTTTCAGGAGACGATGTAGCAGACGCTAACAGCTTCGAAGAGTTTGCCACACACGTCGCCGAGGCCACCAAGCTCGAGAAAAAGACGGACGCTAAGATGACTCTGCTCCTTGGCAGTGAGGAGTGGCCGTTTCCGATTCCCATCGTCAAGAACGGTACCGGATGGTCTTTCGATACCAAGGCAGGTACCGAAGAGATTCTCAACCGGCGCATTGGCCGAAACGAAATTGCGGCCCTGCTGGTTTCCCAGGCCTATGCGATCGCCCAGTTTGAATACTTTGACGGAGACGATCGCGATGAAGATCAGGTGTCAGAGTGCGCGCAGAAACTGCTTAGCTCACTCGGCAAGAAGGATGGACTCTACTGGGAAACCATAGCCGACGAAGAGCCGAGCCCGCTCGGACCGCTCGTCGCCTATGCCCGGAAGGAAGGGTACACAAAAAAGAGTCAGGCCACGACGCAAACCGCCAATCCGTTCCACGGGCACTATTTCAAGATCCTCATACGCCAGGGCACGAGCGCGCCCGGCGGTGCATACAACTACATCATCAACGGCAACATGATTGCCGGGTTTGCGCTGGTTGCTTATCCGGCGACCTGGGGTAATTCCGGCGTGATGACCTTTGTCGTGAATCAGGAAGGCCGCGTCTATCAAAAGGATCTCGGACCGCGCACCGCAACGATTGCGGGAGCGATGACGGAATACAATCCGGATTCAACCTGGATCTTAGTTCGCGACTAGTGAGCAATGTCAGTACCACCTGCGGTAGCGGGTGGGTTCCCGCCACGTAAGGGTCATGTGCATAGAAAATACGACCCATCCGCTACCGCAGGTGGTACTGACATTTCCGGAGCTGCGAAAACTTTGTGGGGACCGCTGACCATAAACATTTCGCCCTCCGGGACTGATGGTTATTCAATCTTAAAAGGAGAAACCAAAAGTGAAACTCATCAAAGCAGTGATTCTTTGTTTTGCCGCGCTGGTTGCAGTTCCCGCCTTTGCGCAGGACAAGCCCTCTGACACCAACATGCAAATCCTTCTCGACAAAGTGAAGGCCGACAAAAAGCTGGTGGTGGCCGGGAACATGGATCTGAACGATGCCGAGGGAAAAGCGTTCTGGCCGATTTACGAGTCGTATCAGAAAGATCTTCAGGCCATCAACGACCGTCTGGCCGCGACGATTCTCGCGTATGCCGACGCTTACAACAAGAACGCGCTGACCGACGAGCTGGCGAAGCGCTTGACCAACGAGGCGCTGGCCATTGACCAGGACGAAGTCACCATGCGCAAGACATACGCGGCCAGGCTCAACCTTGTGTTAGCGGCGAAGAAGGTGGCGCGTTACATCCAGATTGAGCAGAAGATCAGAGCGGCGATTCGGTATGAACTGGCGACCGGAATCCCGCTGGTGCCGTGAAGCGCACTCCGAATGACAAAGGCCGCAAGTCAGCCAACTCCATCAACATTAACCTATAACAACGAGGAGCGAAAACACCATGAAATTGAAGTAAACCAGCGTCGGCAAGACGAAGCCGATTCAAGCGCGTCTTGTTCGCGACCGTGTGTGCGATGAGCGCGTTGGCGCTCGGTCTGATGGCCCTTCCGGCTCGCACTGGAGCGGCGAATGAACCTAATGCACCTCAGGCTAAGAAGAAACCAAACATCCTCGTCATCTGGGGGGATGACATCGGCCCTCTGGAACGTCAGCGCCTATAACCAGGGCATGATGGGCTACAAGACGCCGAACATCGACCGCATCGCCAAGGAAGGCGCGCTGTTCACCGATTGGTACGGCCAGCAGAGTTGCACCGCCGGACGCGTTCATCACGGGGCAGGTTGGATTCCGCACCGGCATGCTCAAGGTAGGCCTGCCGGGAGCGCCGGAGGGCTTAAAGGCCCGTGATGTCACCATCGCCGAGCTGCTCAAGGGGCAAGGCTATATGACCGCCCAGTTTGGCAAGAACCATCTTGGCGACCGCGACGAGCACCTTCCGACCGCCCACGGTTTCGACGAATTCATGGGGTCGCTCTATCACCTCAATGCTGAAGAAGAACCTGAAAACGAGGATTATTTCAAGGATCCCGAAATGATCAAAAGGTACAACACACGTGGTGTGCTCCACACCTGGGCAAACCCGGATGGCACGCAGCGGATCGAAAGCACCGGCCCGTTGACCAAGAAGCGCATGGAGACAATCGACGAAGAGATAA
>CAZVHN010000136.1:0-5985 GCA_964626895.1 uncultured Chloracidobacterium sp.
ACCACCGACGCACTTAAGGGGCTGACAACGCAGACGGTGTTTCTCGAACCGCTCAATTCCACTGTGCTTTTTGCCGCGCCACGCGCGTTGGCGATTCAGGGTGATTTTCCATTTGTTCGAGTTGATTCCGAGGGTTCGATCCAATCGCGTCCCCACGACCTCGACCGCATCATGTACACGGTGATCTCTGATACTGCTGAACCGGATCTAGAGACATTGCGCCGCGATTTGCCACCCTATCCCACATCCGACGAACGCTACCAGCAATACCCGCGAACGCTTGACCAACGAGTAGCCGATTATGCCCGCGCGACAATTCTCAATGCTGGGGCGCGCAATCGCTATGATGCAGCGAAGGCGATCGAAACGGAGCTGCGCCAGAACTTTGGTTACTCTTTGCAGATGAGAGCCAGCGGCGCAGACCCACTCTCCGACTTTCTCTTCAATATTCGCGCCGGCCACTGCGAGTACTTCTCGACGGCCATGGCCGTCATGCTTCGCACCCAGGGCGTCGCCACGCGCGTAGTCAACGGATTCTTACCCGGGGAATACAACGAAGCGGCCGGCGCCTACACCGTGCGGCAGAGTGACGCCCACTCCTGGGTTGAAGTCTATTTTCCGGAAACAAATGCCTGGGTTACGTTTGACCCCACGCCCGCTGCGGGAAGGGCCGGGCCACAAAGTACCGGCCTCGCGGCTCAACTGGGAAAGTACGCCGAGGCGCTCGAATTAATCTGGTTTCAGTACGTGGTGGGTTACGACAAACAGGAACAACGGTCTCTGGCAACCTCCCTCCATAATCGGGTCTTTGATTACAAGCGTATTGCTTCTGAAGTGTTCGAAAGCATAAAGGAAATGGTTCCCGCCATGTCCGGCAAAGGAGTTTTCCTGGCCCTGGGACTGATAGCGGTCTTAGTGACGATAATCTTTGTAAGGGTGCTGAAGCTGGGTTGGCGTCGCGGCCTGACGATCTCCCGGGGCACCCGCGAGCCGGAAACAGCAGCAGTCGAGTTTTATCAGAGGCTGATGGATTTACTCGCACAGAGAGGCTTGTCGAGGTTGAGCGATCAGACTCCACTTGAATTTGCATCAATCATCGGCTCGCGAGAGGCTCTGACAATAACCAGACTCTACAACCGCGTGAGATTCGGCAGCCAAAAACTCTCCGCCGCCGAGCTGCGCGAAATTAACCAGGCGTTGATTGACCTGGAAGGAACAGAAAGGCCGGGAATCGCAAATCGTGAATCCTAATGTTCACATGTGGTTGAGGGAAGTTACAGAGAGATCACTCTAATACGATTTACGATTTACCATTCACCATTCACGAATATGAAAGTTGGCTTTATCAGTCTGGGTTGCCCTAAAAACCTCGTCGATAGCGAGGTAATGATGGGCCAGCTCCAAGCAAAGGGATTTGAGATCACCGCGAACGCGGACGACGCTGATACGATCGTCGTGAATACGTGTGGATTTATTGAAGCCGCTAAGAAGGAATCCATCGAAGCGATTCTGGAAGCGGCGCGTCTCAAGACAACCGGCAAAGCCAGGCGACTCGTCGTTGCCGGCTGTTTGGTTGAGCGCTACCGTGATGAGTTGAAAGCTGAAATGCCGGAAGTTGACGCGTTCATCGGTACCAGCCAGATAAACGACATCCTTGCAGTGTGCGATCCGCAAACAAACACGCGCTCTTTGCCTGTGATTCCGCTGGGTAATCAAAGTGCGACGTACTTATATGACGAATCCACACCACGGGTTCTCGCTACGCCCAGCCATTACGCTTTTATAAAAATTGCTGAGGGCTGCGATCGACCCTGCGCTTTCTGTTTCATTCCGCAAATGCGTGGGCATTTCCGCAGCCGTCGGTTTGGCTCGATTGTCGCCGAAGCCCAACAGCTTGCAGAGGAAGGTGTGAAGGAATTGATCCTGGTTGCCCAGGATTCTTCACGCTACGGAGAAGATCTGGGCAAGGCTGACGCTCTCGCACATCTGCTAAGAGAACTCTCACATACGGAAGGCATTGAGTGGGTGCGCGTGATGTACACCTATCCAACTCATATCAGCGATGCGTTTCTCGATGTGCTGGCGACCGAGCCTAAAGCGGTGAAGTACCTTGATATGCCCTTGCAACATGCCTCGCAGAAAGTTCTCAGACTGATGAAACGGGGCGGAAACCGCGTGAGTCTGGAGCGTTTGATTCAACGCGTTCGCGAGCGCGTCCCCGGCATTGCTATTCGCACGACCTTCATCACAGGATTTCCGGGAGAGACTGAGGAAGATTTTGAGGAACTCCTGGCCTTTGTGAGAAAAGTCGAATTCGATCGTGTGGGCGTGTTCACATACTCTGACGAAGAGGGCACTCCGGCATTCGAGCTGGGAGACAAAGTCGATCCGAAGATCGCCAATAGGCGCCGGGCTCGTTTGATGAAAGAGCAGCGGCGCATCTCCCGCCGTCGCAACAAAACAAAAGTCGGCAAAACCGTCCGCGTGCTATTTGAAGGGGAGTCAAACGAAAGCGATCTTCTCTGGCAGGGCCGAATGGAGACCCAGGCGCCGGATATAGATGGTTGCGTGTTAATCAATGATGCGCCGGAGCATCTCTCTCCCTCGCCGGGTGATTTCGTGAATGTTCTGCTAACCGAGGCGCAGGAGTACGATCTAGTCGGCAGAATCGTGGCGTAGCATAGACTTTAGTCTGTGTTGCTGGTTGAGTTGCAACGGCCATTGGATGAGCCAGGGTGGCTTGAGATCACAGACTTAGGTCTGTGCCACTCGTTAGGTTGGCAGAATTGTGGCGTAGCATAGACCTTTAGTCTGTGTTGCAGGTTGAAATTGCAACAACCATTGTTAAGCCAGCGTGGCTTGAAATAACAGACTGAAGTGTGTGCCACACGTTAGTCTGTGCCCCGAAGATGGCGAAAAAAGGATCCAGCGATGAATTGAATCCGACGGTTGTCACCGCCGACCCGGTCGTGACATTGCCGCGAGCCGAGCGTTCTGCTAAGGACTATCTCGCTCTAGCCATCGGAACCTGCGGCGTTGGTTATCTGCCGATTGCTCCCGGGACGTGGGGCTCGCTTGTCGGTGTAGGAATTTACCTGCTGTTGCAGTTCTCGACGTTCCGGTTTGTCCAGCTGCTCGTCCCTCCGAACAGCTTCCTGGCATGGCCTATTTTCATAGCGGCCGAGCTCGTCCTGATCACGCTGATCACCCTCGTGGGCATCTGGGCTGCTTCACGTACAGAAAAGTTGCTGGGGCGGAAAGATCCAGGCAAGGTGGTAATTGATGAGGTTGCCGGGCAATTGATTGCCCTCTTGCCATTAGTGCCGAGGCTCGACCCTGGCTGGATGAGTATCCTTGCCGCATTCCTGCTATTTCGTTTGTTCGATATCGTCAAGCCCTACCCTGCTCGAAGGCTTGAGGGTCTGGAATCAGGATTGGGGATTATGGCCGACGACATAGTCGCAGGAGCCTACGCGGCTGTTGCCACCTCGATCATAATTGCAGTTGGCCTATTCGTAACAAACTAAAAAGGGGAAAACATGGGACCCAGGCACACCTAAAGTCACAGACTACAGAAAAGAGTGACGCAAAGACTTCACAGGATCGGTTATCCGAGGAAACTCATGAAGTCATTTCGCCGGCATTTGCGAAATTTGCCACGCGATGAAGGCGATGAAGGTAAGCATTACGGCCAGGATCACGAGAACAACAGGCTCCATTCCCAAAAAAGTCTTTTCATCCCCTCCTTCCATCATATCTTTCGAAACATGCAAATTGTCGTTGTCCACGATGATTGCCCCAGAGTCCGGATCTGCGTGGCCATTCCCTGAAAGCGAATCAATCCCGACCTGCTTTACAGCGGCAGGTCCATGCAGCTCTTCGAGCGGAGCAAGCTGGGCTGCGAGGTGGGCTGTGCCGTCCTTTTTGCCTTTTCTTCTGGAGCGCCTGCGGAGCGAGAAATTCTTTAGATCCATTTCACCTTCTTCAAGTAGACATAAAGCGCCAACCCGACGCCCACCATGGAAAGAAGCGCAAAGATGTAGCCGAAGCGCCATTTTAGTTCGGGCATTAAGTCAAAGTTCATCCCATAGATTCCAGCGACCAGTGTCACGGACATCAGGATCGTTGCGACCGAAGTCAGCCGCTTCATGATCTTGTTCATGCGATTGCCGGAAACGGAGAGGTAGGCATCCATGGTGGAGCTGAGCATGTCCCGCAGAGTGTCAATCGTATCAGCTACACGAATCAGATGGTCGAACACGTCCTGGAAATAGATGTGCGTTTCGCGCGGGAAGATGGGTTGCTCTCGCCTCAGCATTGTATTAAAAACGTCGCGGAGCGGAGTTATCGAGCGACGCAGGTAAAGCAATTTCTTCTTGACACTAAAAATGTCTTCGATGACCTCGGCTCGCCATTCGCCGAAAATTGAATCTTCGAGATCGTCCATACGTTCGCTGACGATGTCGAGCAGCGGCAAATAGTCGTCAACGATCGCGTCGATCAGAAGGTAGGCGAGCAGGCCTGAGCCTTGCTCCGCGCGATCCGTCCACTCATGCCAGAGCCGCTTTGCTGTTTCAATCGCGCGGATGGGTCGACTATGTACTGTGACGAGGTAGTTCTTGCCGAGAAAGATGTTTAGTTCGCGCAACTCAAGACGGTCGTTTGGTCCGACGAGTGCAGCCTCATAGAGCACGATGAAATAGTAACCCGTATATTCTTCGACCTTGGGTCGCTGGTGCGCGTTTTGGCAATCTTCAATCGAGAGATGATGGAATTCGAATTCTTCAGCAAGCTCTTCAAAATCCCGGCTGGTCGGGTCGCTCACGTCGGCCCAGATGATGTTGCCATCTTCCAGGCGTAGTTCGCTGATATCCGCTGCATTACAGTTCTCGGTAAACTTCCTCGAGTTGCTATTCAAACAGACAGTTGTAATCACTTGGTCCTGTGTCCCTCAGACTATTGTTTGGACGGATAGGCCTGGATGATCTGCCTAATCGACGCTGATTTGCAAGGCCCGAGTTTATCACTACCTTGCTTGGGAGAGATCCAGAAATAAAAGCCGGTACTGGTGCAGTTTGCGCGGGGTTGGGAAATACTGGTCAACTACAGAACCGAGGAGCGGTAGCGACCGGGTTCAGTTGGGAAACCGTCATCTAAGATTAAATCTATTTTCTTACGACTTGAATGATACCGCACCAACCCGGTCGCTACCGCTCCTCGGTTCTGTAGTTGAGTGGCAACGCCTCGCGCAAGTCAAACTTCATCAGTACTGCCGGTTGTGCCAACCTGCACCAGTACCCAAAAAACCGCTATAATCCGCGAACCCATGAGCCAGAGAAAAATATTAATCGCCGACGAGGTGAGCGACAGTGGCCTCCAGCCGCTCCGGACCGCCGGTTTTCTAGTGGAGAAGAGGACTAAGCTCTCCCATGATCAGCTTATCGCCGCCTTGAACGGGTGCGAAGGTCTGGTAGTCAGGAGTGAAACTAAGGTGACTGCTGCTGTTCTGGCGGGCGCTCCAGACTTGCGAGTAGTGGGAAGGGCGGGCGTCGGAGTAGACAATATCGATGTGCCGGCGGCAACGGCACGCGGGATTGTCGTGATGAACGCTCCCGACGGTAATACGATCACAACGGCAGAGCACACCATGGCGCTACTGATCGCGCTGGCCCGTCGGGTACCCCAGGCGAATAGCAGCTTGCGCTCGGGTAAATGGGAGCGAAAGAGTTTTATTGGCGTGGAGCTGCAGGGTAAGACGCTCGGCATCATTGGTCTGGGCCGCATTGGGCGCGCCGTGGGCAGTCGCGCACGCGCGTTTGGCATGAACATCGTAGCTTATGACCCATTCATTGCGCCCGAACAGGCGCGTGATCTGGAGATCGAAGCGGCCTCGCTGAATGACGTTTTCGCCCGCGCGGATTTTCTTACTGTGCACACACCCCTAACGGCCGAGACGCGTTCAATTGTCGGGACCGAAGCGTTCTC
>CAZVHN010000137.1:0-2603 GCA_964626895.1 uncultured Chloracidobacterium sp.
CGGAGAGGCGAAAGGTTCGGTGTTTTAGATGGAGCGCGGACATCTTGCTCGCAATGAGCGCGAACAAATGTTTAGGCATTTACTAGCCAAAACAGTTCCAGCAGGCATGATAACGAGACGTACGTCACGCTCTCTTTCTTGATCCGGCGTAAGGAGTAGAAAGATAGATATCTCTTCCCATGATGTACTCCTGGTTGGTGGTGGTGGGGCAGGCCTGCGCGCAGCTATTGCGGTGGCCGAGGTAAACCCCAAACTCAGCGTGGCGGTAGTCTCGAAGGTCTACCCGATGCGCAGCCACACAGTCTCCGCCGAAGGCGGCGCCGCCGCGGTCATCAAACCCGATGACAGCCTGGATGAGCATGCCTACGACACGATCTCAGGCGGCGACTGGATGTGCGATCAAGATGCGGTGGAGGTCTTCGTCAAGGAAGCGCCCGAGGAGATGTTGCAACTGGAGCATTGGGGTTGTCCCTGGAACAGAGAAGCGGACGGACATATTGCCGTCCGCGCCTTCGGCGGCATGAAAAACAAACGCACCTGGTTCGCCGCCGACAAGACCGGCTTCCATATGCTTCACACCCTCTTCCAGACCTCCCTCAAATACAACGCCATCACCCGGTATGACGAATGGTTTGTCACTAAGTTACTCGTTGATGACGGCCGAGTTCAGGGAGTGGTCGCCATCGAACTCATGACCGGCAGGATCCAGGCAATCATCGCTAAGGCCGTGATCCTGTGCACGGGAGGCTGCGGCCGGGTTTTTCCGTTCACGACCAATGCCAACATCAAGAACGGCGATGGCATGGCGTTGGCCTACCGCGCGGGCGTGCCTTTGAAGGACATGGAATTTGTTCAGTACCATCCGACAGGACTACCTTTCACCGGCATCTTGATTACCGAAGCCGCGCGTGCCGAAGGCGGCTACATGCTCAACAAGGATGGCTATCGGTACCTGCAGGATTACAACCTGGGGACGCCGCAACCGAAGCCGGTCCTGCGTTCGATGGAGCTGGGGCCGCGCGACCGCTTGTCCCAGGCCTTCGTGAAAGAGATGGAGAAAGGCCGTACCATCGAAGGACCTTACGGCCCGATCGTCCACCTCGACATCCGGCATCTGGGAGAGAAGGAGATCAACGCCAAGCTCCCCTTTGTGCGAGAGTTGTGCCTCAAGTATCAGAACATTGATCCCGTCAAAGAGTTGATTCCGGTGCGGCCCGTGGTCCACTACATGATGGGCGGCGTGCATACCGACATCAATGGGGCCACGCCGCTGAAAGGTTTGTTTGCGGCGGGCGAAGTCGCTTGTGTCAGCATCAACGGCGCGAACCGCCTGGGTTCCAATTCGCTCACTGAGCTTCTGGTCTTCGGCGCGCGGGCCGGTAGAGCGGCCGCTGCATTTGCGTCAGCGCAGAACGAACCAAGCAGCCACGTCATGGCGCAGGCATTGGATGAAAAGCGACGCTTGGAAGAGGAGTTTCTCCACAAGACAGGTGGCCGCGAACGCATCTCCACAATCAGAGAAGAGATGCAAGAGGCCGTCGAAGCAGGTGCTGGAATCTACCGAACGCGCGATTCACTTGTCGAAGCAGCAACTAAGATCCAGGAGCTGCAAGGGCGGTTCCGTAATGTCGCTATCGAAGACCATAGTCAAACGTTCAATACCGAATTAACGGCTGCGCTCGAACTGTCGTTTATGCTGGACGTGGCCGAAGCAATCGTACAAAGCGCCTTGCAGCGCACGGAATCGCGCGGGGCCCACCAGCGCACGGACTTTCCCAAGCGGGATGATGAGAAGTTCCTGGGGCACTCGCTGGTATTCCGTAATGAAGACGGCACGTCCCGAATGGAGTACTTGCCAGTAACAATCACGCGTTGGCCACCCGGCGAGCGGGTTTATGGAAAGTAAACAGCATGCCTCAGAGCATCGTTTCAACCTTGCCGATTCTCTCGCGCCTTAGCGCCACGCAGGGTTCATTGTGGTGATTTAAGTCCGGACAGATTCCGTCTACTTCTTCGGTCACATTTGAGCGGCTTAATCGGAACTGGTTTACTGCTTACTGCTTTCCGCCTCCTGCTTCCTGCCTTCTGGGAAAAGAGTAATCAGCGTGCGCAAAGCGCGATTGACGGCTTGTGAGTTTGGAAAATATTTTTGCACATCAGGCTCCAGTACAACGCTTCCTTTGCGCTCAATCTGCTTGACCCGGGTCGTGCCATCCTGTTTATGAATCCTGATCGTATAGCCTTCAAGACGTGATTTGTAGTGCTTCCCGCGCACCCCTGCCGAGAAATCATACTCAGGTCGCATGGCCTCGCCGTCGCGGGCTTTGGTGGTCTTAGACGATGGTTTCCTCTTCATATTTTTTCCGCTCGGCTCGAGTGGCTAAACGTGCCATGATAAGTCTAGTCTTTTTACCGCGCTCAGTATAACTAACAACCAGGATACGGCCTTTGTCGGATTGCCCAATATCGATGAACCGTTCTTCGTCTTCTGAATGATCAGGGTCGCGCACTGTAATCGCAAGCGGGTCGTCAAAGACCGTCTCAGCTTCATCAAAAGCAACCCGATGTTTACGAAGATTCTGTTCAGCCTTCTTTTCATCCCA
>CAZVHN010000138.1:0-4235 GCA_964626895.1 uncultured Chloracidobacterium sp.
GAATTCTACGTAGACCATGGCCAGGTTCATCGTGCTCACACCCCGCGCGGACAGTTCAAAGTACTAAGAAAGATTCTCGGGGTTCGCATTAGTTCTCTCGGTCTTCTCTACTATCCCAATTACATCTATGAGGGAATCGCCATCCATGGGAGTTGGGCTATGACGGTTTACCCCGACAGTCATGGGTGCATTCGCATCCCAATGTTCGCCGCGAAGAAGTTCAGCGAACTGGTGCCGTTGGGGACCGAAGTCATTGTCTATGAGAACTAATAAGGCTCCGGTAAAAATAAGCTGAGTTGACCAACGCGCCTAAAAGGGCATGCAAGTCGCTGAATTTCACGGTATACCCACAAGATTGAGAACGCGGGGTCCAGTGAGGCTTACGACTGCGCAACCGAGAATCATCAGGATTAGTCCCGGAATAGCCAAATCCGAAAATGTAATTCCGCCTTCGCCATAGACCATAGCGTTCGGCGGCGTGCTGATAACGAACGGAATTCCGAGAGAGGCGGCAATGGCGATCAAGACTGCCGTCGAGGGAGCGGGATCGATGCTGGCCGCCAGCGGAATCAGCATGGTCACCGCAGCCGTATTGCTCATCAACGCTGAAAGCAGCGCGCTTGCAAAACAGAGAGTGAACAACCTCACAACAGGAGGCACTTCCTGCCAGGGCATTACAGCTCCTGCAACCCTGATCACCCCTGACTGTTCCAGCAGATTTCCCAGGGCGATGCCGCCGGCAATGAGTACGAGCGTTGACCAATCTATTCGCGCAAGATCATCGCGCTTGAGGAGACCTGAGCCAAACAGAACAGCAGTCGAGATCAACGCCACAATCGCTGATGACGTTCCGTGGAATGGTTCTGTTAACCACGCTGCGACCGTCACGAAGAAGACAATCATCACGAGCCCGCCACCTCGGTCCAGCGCTTTGACGGGAATGTCAGGCAGCTCGGCGGTCGCGCCGCGCACATGAAAGCGGGCAATCAGAAGTAGCACGCCGGCTATCATCAACCCAGATGCGAGCGGCAGCGCGAATACCATCCATTCGATAAATGTGATCGCGTGGCTCGAAGAGATCGCGGCAATCGCAATCGCGTTTGGACCAGTGCCAATCGGAGTGGCCATACCACCAAAATTTGCTCCCAGGGCAATTCCCATCAACAGCGCGCGACGAAAGCGATCGCTCTTTGGCACTCCCACAAACAGCGGATGAAGGGCCGCAATCATCATTGCCGCAGCGGCAATGTTTGACATCCACATCGAGAGCGATGCCGTTGCGGCGACGGTCAAGGCTAGTAGCAAAAGCTTCGAGCCGCGGGACAGACGAACTGCGAGACGCGCAATTAGGCTATCGATGCCATAACGGCTCGCCGCGACGCTAAGAGCAAACCCACCAAGAAAAAGTGCCAGCACCGGATTCGCTGACCATCCGAGCACACGAGTCAACTGAAACTGATCGCCAAAGCCATGCAACAGCAACGGAGTCAACGCCCACAGGACGAACGTCGGCACGTACGGTGGCACAGCTTCGGTGAGCCAGAGCGTGAGACAAACACCCGCCACAATCATCGCTCTCCGAAAAATCGGCTCTTCGACCCAGATCATGGAAAAGGAAACGCAAGTGAAGATGAGGATTAAGGCAAGCAAAGGTCTGGCAAAACGTCCTGCCAGACTGGATTCACCCCTTTGTGAGTCCCGACTCATTGCTGCGCCAGATGGTTGAGCAGCATTCCGGCCCCGTACGCGAGGCCGGCAGCTATCGTGCCGACAGCAAGGGTTAACAAGCCAGAACTCCACCACGATGAGGTGGACCATCGGCTCTTAACCGATCCAATTGCGAAAAACACGCCTCCGGTCATTAACATTGAAAGTGCGACCGGATTGTTCAACCCAAATAGGTAAGGAAGCAAAGGTACAAGCCCGCAGGCTATGAAAGCACTGAAAGTTGCGACTGCCGCCATCCACGGAGAGCGAACTTCCCGCGGCAGGCCATACTCTTCCGTCAGCATCGTTCGGACCCATCTGGTCCGATCAGCGGTAACAAGATCAACTATGCGGTTCAGGTCCTCGCCGACGAACCCCTTGTTGAGAAATATCTGCCTGACCTCCTCCCGCTCGCCTTCAGGAGCAAGATCGATGTGACGATTCTCAATTGCTTCGATCCGTTTGAGGTCTTCGTATTCGGCTCTGGTGCCCAGAAAATTGCTGGCCGCCATTGAGAAACCATCAGCGACCAGATTGGCAAGACCCATCACCAGAATGATCCAGGGCGAGAGCTGTGCGCCAACGACGCCGCTGACCACGGCTAATGTAGTTACCGAGCCATCAATCCCGCCGTAGATCCAATCGCGTAAGTAATTGTGTCGCGGCCCTGCCGCGAGCCGTTTTTCAATTGCCTCCGAGGAGTGATCGTGTTCCATGCTGAGTAGTGATCTCCTGCAATCCGCGTTCTGTTGCAGCGTTCAGCTCCAACCCGTGTAAGCCTCGGTGTGTAATTCCATGCCGGCTTAGAATCCGCCGATCAGCTTGGGGCTTTTTGCGCACTGCTGCGAAAGCTTCCACTTATTCTTGCCTTCCCTGCTCGCCTGGCCAATCAATTGTACCTATTTTCCCGGCATAAGCATTGCTCGTTTTGTCATGGAAACGAGCGCATACTGATGCGCAGGTGAGGCTAAAATGATAATTCATGAAATGACCGGTGAAGAGTGTCATGAGTTCCTTAGACAAATAATGTTTGGCCGGCTTGGCTGCGCGCGCGACCGGCAGCCGTACGTCGTACCAATCTATTTTGCATCTGACGGGAAGCATCTCTACTGCTTTTCAACTGTTGGCCAAAAAATAGAGTGGATGCGTGCGAATCCGCTTGTCTGTGTTGAAGTCGATGAAGTAGTCAATCAACTAGATTGGAAGAGCGTGGTGGTTCTCGGAAAGTATGAAGAGCTGGGCGATACACCTTCCTGCGTTAATGCCCGTGAGTATGCGCTCGAGTTGCTTCAAAAGCGCGCGATCTGGTGGCAGCCGGCTTATGTAGCAACCGAACATCGAGGTTCACGAGACGCCCTGACTCCCGTCTTCTATAGAATCCGGATCAACCAGGTCACCGGCCATCGAGGAACGCCGGATTCATTCGAAGAAGCCGGGTCAGACGCCGCCGCGAGCATTAGACCCAAAGCAAAGTGGTCCCTTCTCTCGCGATGGCGGTAGGCGGACAAGATGTTTGTCAGACTCAGTGAAGATGAATCACGAAGCGTGCTTAGTGCGGCACGTGTCGCACGTCTAGGCTGCATTGTCGATGGCGGACCTTACATCGTTCCTATCAACTGCTACTTTGAAGACGGTTGCGCCCATAGCCACTCGCTGCCAGGTCTGAAGATCTCAGCGCTCAGGGAGAATCCGCGAGCGTGCGTGCAAGTTGACGACATTGAAAGCGCCTTTCGCTGGCGAAGTGTTTTGGCGTTTGGCAATTACGAAGAGATCACAATTCCAAGCGAGCGTAAGAACATTCTGGGCAAACTCCTAAAGCGCTTTCCCATGCTCACACCGGTCGAATCCGCGATTGCCGACGACGCCGGACCACCTCCAGTCATCGTCTTTCGAATTCGAATCGACAGAATAACGGGCTTGGCTGAGGAATGAGGCTCGGTTCTAGTTCGAATGGCGTCTTGAGGATCTCTCTAGCTAGCATCCGACCAAGCGGGGGCGTGTCACCGTGTCAGGTCATCCAGGCGACGACATACACCCCAAGACGTTGAAAAGCATCCTGACCCAAGCAGGGCCAAAAGAAATAAGGAGCGGCGAGAAATGCAGTACGCGATGATTATCGAAAAGGGTGAAAGAAACTATTCAGCTTATTTGCCTGACCTGCCAGGCTGTATAGCTACGGGCAAGTCTCTCGAAGAACTCAAAGGTCGCATGCGCGAAGCCGTCGAATTGCATTTACACGGTATGCGCGAGGACGGTTTGCCCATTCCTCAGCCAAGTCTAGTTGAGTATGTTGATGCGGCGTAGCGCGATTATGTCGCTGTTGTGATTCGAAAAACGCCCGAGCTTGGTTGATCTCGCGCGATACTTAGGTGCCTAGATCCTAGCCCGCTGCTGAAAAACTCATTTTGGAGTGCGGAGGCAAGCGTAGCGCGACTCCGCTTTGGATTGGCGAGCCCTAAAACCCCAAAAGAATCCAAAGCGCCGTCGCCGCTTCGCTCTGCCGGCGCACTCCACATTTCGCTCTCTTC
>CAZVHN010000139.1:0-2028 GCA_964626895.1 uncultured Chloracidobacterium sp.
GAAGTCGCGTCGGAGAAGTTTTCGGTGAAGTTGGTGCGGTCACGACCATCTTCGTCGCGCTCCACCACCTGGCCACCAGCCCTGTCCATGGAAATGAACCACTGCGGCGTGGCTCTGAAGATCACCGGATTCTTGCAACGCCAACAGTGCGGATAACGGTGCTCGTAGTTTTCGGTGAACAGCAGTACACCGCGTTCGCGCATGAATTCCACAATCCGAGGATTGGCTTCGAAGACACTCTGACTGGCAAAGTGCTCGACTTCAGGCGTGAAGTGGCCCGAGTTGTCCACCGGGCAGTAGATCTCAAGACCGTAGCGCTTACCGATTACAAAGTCGTCGTGCCCGTGGCCGGGCGCGGTGTGTACACAGCCGGTGCCTGCCTTGCCGGTAACTTTTTTCTCTCTTGCCTCTCTGACATCCAGTTCGACTTCAGCGTCAGCCTCGCCACCCAGGGTAACGTGTTCTCCCACCATCAACAGCGACGTGCGATCAAGCCAGGCATGACGGCATTCGAGCCGATCGAGCTTGATGCCGGGAAAGCGCGCGAGCACTCTGGGCGCGACACGATCCCCACTCGCATCCCGTTTACCCAGATCGCATTTGGCGGCCACGGAGTCGAGCAATTCACTGGCGACGATATAAACCTCATCGCCATGCTCGAACGCCACGTACTCGAAGTCCGGATGCACAGCGATGCCAAGATTGGCGGGAAGTGTCCAGGGCGTCGTGGTCCAGATCAGCACGAACACTTTACGACCTGCCAAAGCCGGATCGATTAACGCCGGATCGCTGCTCAAAGGAAACTTGACGTAAACCGAAGGACTCGTGTGCTGGTGATACTCAACTTCGGCTTCGGCAAGCGCTGTTTGATCGTGAATGCACCAATAGACGGGCCGTGCGCCTTTGTACACGTAACCACGCTCGACGAAGCGGCCGAAGAGGCGCGCCGTTTCCGCTTCGTAGTGATTGGACATCGTGAGATACGGATTGTCCCATTCTCCCAGAATGCCGAGTCGCTGGAAGTCTCTGGTCTGGCGTTTCAACGCCTCTGACGCGTGCTCCCGGCAGGCGCGGCGAATCGACACTGCCGGCATATTGGCTTTCTTCGCACCCAGCTTACGGTCTACATACAGCTCGATCGGCAAACCGTGGCAGTCGTAGCCGGGAACATAGGGCGCGTCATAGCCCATCATCGTGCGCGACTTGACGATGAAGTCTTTCAGGATCTTGTTCATCGCCGTGCCGAGATGGATGTCGGCATTTGCGTAGGGAGGTCCATCATGCAGGATGAACTTCTCCGCGGAGGAACGGGCCCTCCGGATCATTTCGTAAAGACGAAGTTCGGACCATTTTTTTAGACGCGCCACTTCACTCTGCGCGAGATTGGCCTTCTGCGAGAAAGCGGTCTTCGGCAGGTTGATGGTCTTTTTCAGATCGAGCGGGGTTTCAGTGGACATAAATACTGTTACTTAGGTATCAACAATACTAACAGGAGAACTGCGTGCGCGCCAAAATGACCGGAAACCGCACTCAACTTTTGCAGTGCGGTGGCAAGCGCAGCGCGACACCGCTTTGGATGTGTCGCGCAGAAGCCGAACCCAAAGCGCCGTCGCCGCTTCGCTCTGCCGGCGCACTCCATAGGGTTCCGAAGTACCGGATCCGCCAACTAAAAACCCGAACCACGCTCTCGGATGAGATGGTTCGGGTCCTTGCGAACTGCTGTGCCGTCGGTTAGCCGATGAACATCTCATCCTCTCCGTAAATCTGATTAACGGGCTTCGGCGCGGGTGCCACGAGAACTTCGAGGCCGCGGCGGAAGCCCGCCATAATCGCTGCCAGCTCACGCGCCGGCTCGATTACCCTGGTCTGAACGAAGTCGGCAGTCGAAGCAATCTGGCGGTGGGTATTGTCAATCGTGCGGCTGACGAGCTCCACCTTATCGCGAGCCTGTTTGGCGCTCGCGCTAACCACCTGCTTCAGCTCACCCACTTCTCCCCTGATTATGGCCAGCGATTCGGAGAAGTGCAT
>CAZVHN010000140.1:0-3865 GCA_964626895.1 uncultured Chloracidobacterium sp.
GCATGTTCATGCTGCCGATGCGCAGCATCGTATTGTCGAAGTCGTAACCGTTGAATAGCTTCTCGTTGAAATGCTTTCGCAACGATTCGTTGGTGAAGATTTCAGGATGGTGGTCCCTCAGGTATTCTCCGGCCATCACAAGGAAACCAGCTGTACCACAAGCCGGATCGCAGATGATGTCCTTCGGTTGAGGAGCGCACATCTCGACCATAAGTTGGATGATGTGGCGCGGCGTGCGAAACTGTCCGTTCTGTCCCGCTGTCGCAATCTTCCCAAGCATGTACTCGTACACGTCGCCCTTGGTATCCCGATCCGCCATCGGCACGTTGTCGATCAAGTCAACCACTTTCGCCAACAACCCGGGCGTCGGAATAGTGAACCGGGCATCTTTCATATGCCGCGCATAGCTCGACTCCTCACCGCGCAACTCCTTGATGAACGGGAACACCTTCGTCGTGACAATCTCGAACATCTTCTTCGCTTCAAGGTTCTTGAATCGCGACCAGCGCAACTCTTGTTCGTTTTTCTCAAAGATCGCATTCTCAATCGGCCGACCTAAGCGAGTAGCCTTCTTCTCTTCCGCCGTATGCAGTTCGTCCAGGCGCTTGATGAAAAGCAGATACGTGATCTGCTCAATGACTTCGAGCGGATTCGAAATCCCACCCGTCCAAAACGCATTCCAGACGGCCTCTATTTGTGACTTAAGTTCTCCAGTCATCATTTTCTTCAAGTTGCTCTCAGGTTTAATATAGCTGCTACCTGGTTGTGAATTTTGGCATGTTCTTTAAACGCAGAATCCAAAAGAATCTCGGTTCGTCTCCAACCTCTGATCGAATTCTTGAAGGACTTGCGAACTCTCTTGCTCAACGAGTAGTTCGAGGAGGGCCAATAGAAGCTAGCGAGAGTGGGAGACTCGGGCTGCATTATAAGCGTTGCAAGAATCTTTGCAAAGATGGTAGAGCAGGCTTAGGGAGGAATCAGGATGCAAATGCATCTTGTTGGAATTGATTGTGCGACGCAAGACGCCAAGATCGGCATAGGTTTGGGAACTTCGGAAACAAGACGCTGACCGTGCTGGAGGCTTTTGTCTGCACGAAGGAGAAGTCTGCGGCCCTCAGAGGATTTCGGACTTCGAATTTCGGATTTCGGAATTAAGAGCAAGGCCCCAGATCGCTAAGGAGACCTTGTCGCAGCTTAACGACCGGTGGGGGTCTTAGTCAGCAGACCCGATTTCGATCACTTCCCCGGGCTTGATAGTCTTCAAGACATCGTGCACCTTGGGAACGAGCAGCTTTAACTGTGGATATCTGCAAGGCCTGGCTACCAAAACAATCAGAGCGAGGTCGAGACCGGAGACGCTTTGCTGAAGAGGCATCTTCCGATCAACGGTGATCACTGCTTCAAAGTTTCCGGCGGCAGCGCGTAACAACGCGCCGTTCTTAACACCTCTCAAGCCAACGTCATTAACCGTAAATATCTCGTGGCCTGTGAAGTCACCCTTAAGGCGCTGAGGGGTGCATTCGTCGAGCAGCAGTTTCATAGTCTGTGAGGAGACGTTCGCGCATTAGCTCAAGCACGCCGGAGGCTTGCTCGCGAGTCACCGAGGGAAAGTCTGCGAGAAAGACGTTGAGGCCGTCTCCCGCTTGAAGGTAGTCAAACAAGTGACTGATGGGCACCCGCGTTCCCGTGAAGACAGGCGTTCCACTCATCTTCTCAGGGTCAACTTCAACCAGATCTTTGATCTTCATAGCAGTCTTCGCACTCGCTTTTACTGCCGGCATTGTAGCGCCGATGAAGAGCTCAGGTGAAGGCTGGAAGGCGAGGTTACGATCCACGAAACCACACGAACCAACACAAAAGCCATTATTGCTTGAATTTGTTTATCGTGAGTTGCCACGCCTTGTTCCAGTTTCGCCAGTTGAATAGTAAGATCTTTGTGCGCGGCCACGAGCTTCCTCAGCCTGACAAACGTCCGCATAATCTCAATATTTACCGCGACCGCTCTCCTGCTGCGCAGCACACTTGAAAGCATCGCAACCCCCTGTTCAGTAAATGCATATGGCCGAAAACGAGGGTTCCGATGCCTTTGGGAACCGATCACAATCTGTGATCGGTTTAGGTCCTCAACGTCAGCGCGCGTGAGCCGAAACATGAAATCTGCCGGAAACCGGTTGCGATTCCGGCGCATGGCCTGGTTTAGAGCCGCAGTCGTCACACCATAGAGTTCGGCCAGATCTGAGTCCAGCATTACCCTCTCTCCGCGAATCAATAGAATTGCAGTTTCGATTGGCTGGGGCCTATTGAAAAAGACATGCCACCCGAGTAACATCAGGTCATGAGTTTCAACAAAGTCCTCGAAGAACTTCCCACCCTGACTTTCGAACAGCGACAACTTCTGATTCGAAAAGCTATCGAGTTAGACGATCCTTCGCTTTCAGAAGAGGATGAAGCTTTGATTGAAGCGCGACTCGCCGCGCACCATGCAGATCCTGACTCATCCCTACCGCTCGATGAGATGAAGGTTCGTCTGCGCACACGCTAAACGTAATGAGTTGGCACGTTGTGGTCAGGCCTGAAGCCGGAGATGATGTAATCGAGGCCGCGGCGTGGTATGACGAGCGCCGCGATGGTCTTGGCGCGGAGTTCGTAGAAGAGGTACTTCGGGTCTTCGACGCCCTCGCAGTGAATCCGCTACTCCATGCCCGCCGTGACTCTGGAAAAGACATTCGCTGGCGCTATCCCGAGCGTTTCCCTTATCGGGTGATATATGAAGTACTCGAAGAGGAACAGACTGTAGTTGTCGCGGCCGTCCTCCATGCCGTTCGGCATGACCAACAGTGGCGGAACCGTCTTTAATTCTCTATGACCGCCGCAGTGACTTTGTTTGGCTAGCGAAACTGGCGATCTTGAACTTGATTGGCTGTCCGTGGCGTGCCCGCCCTGCTTGCTTCCCCCTGAACGTCGTCGTATAATTCACGGCTTGCTCGAAGCACGGCGGTGTCGTCCGGTGGGTTCGCGCCCACTTTTTCTTTTGGGCGAGTGTTTTTTGGGGGGTAAACGGTGGGCGCCAGCTCGATTGAAAAGCGAGTACAGGAAATCGCTGATGGGGTAGCAATCGACCACGGACTGGAGCTGGTCCACGCAGAAGTTGCCGGCCCGGACAATAAGCCGATAGTCCGTATTTTCATTGACAAGCCGGAAGGCGTCACTCACGAGGACTGCTCCGAAGTGAGTCATCACCTGGGCACGATCCTTGATGTGGAAGACTTCATTCATTCCAGCTACACGTTGGAAGTGTCGTCGCCGGGTCTGGATCGTGGCCTTTACAAACGGGCGGACTACGAACGCTTTGCCGGCAGCCAGGCAAAAATAAAGACGCATCGGCCTATCGGCGAACAGCGCAACTTTCGGGGCCGTTTGATTGGGGTGGACGGTGAGGAAGTGCTCTTCGAGGACAAAACCAGTGGTCGTATAAGGGTGCCGCTCGACTCGATAGTGAAGGCAAATATTGAAATCGACGTCGAAGCAGAGCTCAGGGCAAGGAAGGCCTGAGTTACCAATTGGCGTACTCGAAGCGCGAACGACAGTCGCAGGCTGATCCTGCGCCACTTACAACTGAATAGGCTCAACGACACAAAGCTGTTGAGTGTCGAGCCACAAGATAGCGAGAATCAAATGAGTTCATCCATTGCACAAAACATCGAGGCACTTTGCCAGGAGCAAGGCATCGAGCGGGAGCTGGTCATCGAGGCCATGAAAGAGGCTGTCCGCGCTGCTGCCAAGAAACAGTTCAAATCCGGCGAGGACATTCAGGTCGACTGGAATCCTGAAACCGGCATTGAATTGTCTGCTTCGAAAGTGGTCG
>CAZVHN010000141.1:0-2945 GCA_964626895.1 uncultured Chloracidobacterium sp.
CCTACCACCAACGAAGAAAAGACCAGAGGCACGACAATCATCAGCAGCATGCGCAGGAAAACCTGGCCCACCGGATTTGTGACGTGGTCAATGATCCTGACGACCCAGACGTTGTCGCCGCCGACCATCCGGTTGACTGTAACCCCGGCCACGACGCCCACTAGCAGCCCAATCAGAATGCGCGTGTGCAGTGCGAGGCCTTTCGGTTTGTCCGGTGTTTCCTCATCGAGATCAGTCGTGACTTCGCGCTCGAAAGCGTCAGCGTCGATCTCGGGGCGAGTCGGTTGTTTCTGATTATCTTCAGGCATAAGGTTTCTCAGTTTCGAGCTTTGAGTTTTCAGGGTTCCGGGTGCGGGTACCGGGTTTCAGTCTGTCTCAGGGGCAACGATGGTCCTCTTTCTGAGCCACATCGAAGTCAAAAACCGGAATCGAAATTCCGACCTCGAAACTGCTGCTATCGTCCCCAACGCAACTTGTCCCGCAAGACCTCGAAATAGTTTCTGTTCATCGGCTGAACAAGATTGAAAGTCGTTCGACTCTTGCGAATGACTACGCGATCCTCAACCTGCAAAGGGAATCCCACCTGGCCGTCGAGTGTCAGCGCTACATCTTCCTGCCGAGTCTTCAGGCACAACTCAATGACCGCGTCATCCGGAACGACAATGGGACGGTTCGAAAGGGTAAACGGACAAATTGGCGTGATCACAACTGCGTTCATCGAAGGGTAGATCACGGGGCCGCCTGCGGATAGGTTGTAAGCAGTTGAACCAGTCGGGGTGGAAACAATCAGGCCATCAGCCCGGAATGAATTGACGAATTGTTGGTTTAGATGGGCTTCAATCTCGATGATTCGGGCGAGGGCAGATTTGTTGATGACCGCGTCGTTCAAGACGCGAGTGCGGGTGACCTCCTCGTTACCGCGCATGAGTTGCACCGCGAGCATTACCCTCGTGTCAAGGCGGTAGTTTCCCTCGAGAATGGATTCCAGGGCTGTGTATAGTTCCTCAACGCGAAACTCAGCCAGGTAACCCAGCCCACCATAATTCACGCCCAGCACCGGCACTTCCTTATCGCCGAGCATGCGCGCGGTAGCGATCATTGTGCCGTCGCCACCGAGTACGAGCATTAGATCGACACTTGCGGCCAGCTGCTCATGGTCCAGTGCTTCGACCGCGCAGCCCGTTTCGTGCTCGATGGTTTCGCGTTCAATTTCGGGACCGCCGACCACGGCAATGCCCCGTTCGCCGAGCCACTCGACAACCGCGCATACGGTCTTTAACGCATCGGGCTGATGCGGCTTGACTACAATACCAACCCGCTTTATTGAAGCCTTCGTCATCCGGGTTGCCGGCAAGGGGAACGTTTGCATTTGCGAAGCTCGGCGCTTCCGACCGTGTTCGGAGGGATACTGAAGATCTTGAATAAGCTATTTGCGAAACCGACGGGATGATACGCGGGCGGGCTTTTGAGTGTCAACGAACACTAAATGACGAGGTGGTCCAGATTTGCCATGATCAGCAGAGTAGTGCGACCACCCATAACTCAATTCGGATCCAGGCTGGAAGCTTAGTGTGGTCGTGGTAACGCTTTCTCTTTTTGGTACAAAGCGAGAAACTCAACATTGCCGTCCGCACCGTGTATCGGAGACTCAATCACGCCACTAACTCGAAGTCCAAGTCTTGTGGCGGCACTGTTTACCTCCTCAACAACCCGAACGTGTTTCTCCGGATCCCGAACGACGCCCCCGCTGCCAACTTCCCCGCGCCCCACCTCGAACTGGGGCTTGATGAGTGTAATCAAACGACCAGTATCAGTTAACAGGTTTACAATCGCGGGCATTACCTTGGTTGCTGAAATGAAAGAAACGTCCATCACGGCGAGATCGAATATGTGATCGAAGTCTTCGGGCTGGAGATAGCGCGCGTTTACACCTTCTCTGACCTCAACGCGAGGATCGTTTCGCAGTCGCCAGTCCAGTTGGTTGTGACCCACGTCAACGGTCACTACACGCAAAGCGCCCCGTTGTAACAAACAGTCCGTGAAACCACCGGTCGAAGCACCCACATCAAGACACGTCAGATCCGCAACCTCAACTGCGAATTCCTTTAAGGCTGATTCCAGCTTCAGGCCGCCGCGGCCGACATATCGCGACGTCGGATCGTCAGCACCTTTAATGCGAATGTGCGCGTCAGTTGGAATGAGATCGGAAGGCTTGGCAACGCGCTGTTCGCTCACCAGCACGCTCCCAGCCATAACCATTGCCTGGGCTTTTGTGCGCGACTCAGCAAGGCCGCGTTCGACAAGTAGTTTATCGATTCGCTCGCGCTTCATAGCAAGTGTTTCCCGGGTTAGAGATCCGACCCCCTTGTCTTGCCGATTGCGCGAGGACGTTTCCTTAGGCTTGCTTCCTCGAACTCTGCGTGATCGCGCGCGGAGTATCCGTGAGCCGTAGCTCGGCCGCGCAATCTGGACAAAGCCACACCAGAATATGAGGGGCATCTGCCCAGAAGAACGAACTCACTTTGCTGGACATCCGCACGGCCTCATCCACAGGTAAACGCTGCAGGGCCTGCAAGTAGAACACGCCATTGTAGAATGCGCCTTCCGCCCCGTCATCCTGATGAATACACTCCCGCTCCCGAAATTCCTTTTTCATAAGAATCACCGTTTCTTCGCGCAGTTGCGCGACATATCTGAACGCCTGAAAAATGTCGGGATTCGGCTGCTCTGTGAGAGTTTCAAACGGGGCAAAGCGACGAGAGATGAGCGGGGGAAACTCTCAATTCGCCTCTTCGCGAGAAATAATGCCACTCGTTCTGTAATCAGTCAACATTCGATCGTTATGTACTAACTTTTTCTCCATAACAACTATGAATTCCTACCTTGAATGCTCAAGGCCGCCGCACACGAGCTTGTTTGCAACTCGAAGGCCAGACGCAAACTTG
>CAZVHN010000142.1:0-1955 GCA_964626895.1 uncultured Chloracidobacterium sp.
GATCACACTCGAAAGTGAAATCCATCTAAACGTGACGGCTCCCATTTCCAGCCGCATCGTCTTACTGCGAGATGGCAACGCAATTCGGAGTGAGAGCGGACTGACCAGGAAGGAATTCATTGTAACTGAGCGTGGCAGTTACCGCGTCGAGATCTACCTGCCCCAGCTCACGGCATACGTCAGCGAGCAACCCTGGATAATTTCTAATCCAATTTATGTGAAGTAGCCTCCTGCTCAATACAGAACCGAGAATGGTAGAGGACGTGGCAACTTAGAATGGAAGGATACTTCACGAACGTAATTACATGGAGCAGGCCTGCTCCAATATGAACCGCGAGCGGCAGAGGCCTGTGAAAACCCTAAAAGCACCCTACGGTAATTTGCAGGTTAGACCGCTTCAGTTCTTTCTCAATGAAGTAACGACCATTGAGCGTGCTGCCCTCGAACGACGCCGGGCTCGAAGTTGCCAGGTGGGTCAATGTCGCAGAATCGTTCTGGGGATCTGATGACATGTAGACTGAAGATGAAGGATTGCGCTGGTCTGTTTAACCTGTTGGGTGTCGACGTCTGCTTCGTTACTTTCTTGGACCAACCGGTACTGAGGCCGGCGGTGTTTGCAGATAGATCTGAAAAACGTTTGGCAGCGTGTAGCTGAGACCACCGTCAGCCGGGCTGATTGGAGCCGCTTCGGCCACACACTCCGCAATCCTGGAGGCTATCTGGCTTTGTCCGTTGTAGAAGACCACGCGTTCGCTAAAATCTTTTAAGTTTCCTTTTTGCACGTCCACCTGCCCACCCGTGCTGCGCAGCCGGTCGGCAACTTTCGCGGCCAGAGCCGAGAGATTTACTCCGCTCTTGTCGCGGTAGAAGACAGCGATCTTGGTCCCACGAAGATTGCAGGGCGCGACGTCGTCCTGGTCACTGGCCACAATAGGCTTGGAGAGCACGCGCGTCACGTCAAACGAATAAGTGAGTGAGCCCCAGGAACCTTTAATCAAATTTCCACTTCGAGTCGCCTTAAAATCCTGTCCCTTGAGCCTGCCAGTCAATGACACATTAATTGAATTACCTGCTTGACTCCAACTTCCTTCGAGTTTGTTTTGTCCCGCCGCAAACAGGCTCATGCCGCCAATGAAAGTTCCGGAAAAATTTCCGCCCTGGTTGAATCTCAGTTCGTAAAACTTGTCGCCCCCGGGCGAAGTGCCTACCCAGACTGAGTCGTCGATAGACTCGTCGAGTTCGCGTATGCGGCTTTTGGCGGCCGCTGTAAAGGTGCCGCCAGGAAACTTCTTAAGATAGGCGGAGAGCTCCTCACGACTCCCACTATCTTTGATCGACGACCAAAAAGTGAGTTCGGCCAACGAGTTCTGCGCTTCCGATGCCTGCAAGTTGGCCCGGGAGACATCCGTGGCTCTTGAAGTCTCCGAGCTTCTCAACCGGTTCTTCGCCAGTGAAGCGAACTGCCCGTCCGGATACTTCTCCAGATAAGCTCTGAAATCATCCGGATTAGTGCTGCCCTTGATACTGTCCCAGAAGCTGAGTTCAATGGCCGCCGGGTCTATAAAGCTACCTGACGGAATTGCCGCGACATCAGATTTCGTGCCCGGCGCTGCAATAACAAGTTCCTCTGCTTTGTAACCTTCAATGGTTGCGAAAGGCCGCTGCTGTTTGCCGCTACCAAGATCTATGGCTATGCGTTTAGGCACTGCGTCCTGCACATATTTGACTAACTCAGACAGGGTGACTTCGCCTTGAGCGTTTGCGGCTCCACCTCTTAATGCTTCCACCACAGCCCAAGTGAAATAGCCTTGCTTCTTCTCCGTATACTCGTAGGCGCGCTGGCCAACCGTTGTCGCGTAGATTGTCGCAAAAGCCTGGACCTCTCGATTGCGGGCATCAAAGTTGAAGGCTTGGACGTAGGCTTCAGTCAATGGATTTGGAGCATCGGCTCGGCC
>CAZVHN010000143.1:0-1750 GCA_964626895.1 uncultured Chloracidobacterium sp.
GAAGAGCGCAAGGCCAACCGCCGCCTTCGAGCTTTTGGAAAATATCCTTCTCAATCCGCCTCCTCTGAGATCGTTGCAATTACGTACTGCAAGGCTGATTTGGTTTTCAATCATTCCGCGCTGAGCCATTCAATGTAAAAAACCTCATGGTCCGGAAGGGCGGTTTACCCCCGCTCGTTGAATGCCACTCAAGTGGAGCGGGGGCAATGCGGGGTCCAGCGGGGCAGTCCCGCTGGGGTGCTAAGCCACCCTTCCCAACCCAGAGACTTTCTCTCTTGAATTATCAACCTCCAGGCAAAGACGTCGCTGTCACATGAAGTGCCGATCAATCGTGCTTGTGCGCGGGTGCTGACTCGTCACCCTGATTGTCGAGAACCTGGTCAAGCCGGTCGATTGCGCGGCGCAGATGAGGAATCGTTATCGAGCCACCAACCACAAGTGCGACATTAAAGGCGTCAAGAAACTGCGGTCGAGTTACTCCTGCCTCAACGCACTGTTTAATGTGGTAAGTGATGCAGTCATCGCAGCGCAGAACAGTTGAGGCCACCAGGCCCAGCAACTCCTTCGTGCGTTTGTCGAGAGCGCCGTCTTCATACGCCTGCGTGTCGAGAGCAAAAAAACGTTTGATGCCCAGATGGTTACTACTCAGTAACTTCTCATTCATCTCCGCCCGGTAACGGTCGAATTCATCCATGGAACCAATCCTTTCGGCCCGTATCGATGATAGAAGCAGTCATTCTATCGCGGGACGCGTGTACTTGCCAGAATGGCTTGATTCCAACTTTACCGTTTGGAGACGTGCGTTGCCGATCCCTCGCGCTATAATGCGTTGAGTAGGGTCAGGGCTGACTACAAATCGATGAATGATGAAACGCCCAGCGGGCGACATTCGACTTTAAACAACACCAGAGAAGCAGGGTCATTCCGGGATGATGCCTTGCACGAGCGCCAACCTCAACCCACGCGCAAACTTCAACTCCTATCTGTAGGCCCCCTTGTGCTCGGTATCTTCGAGGATGAGATTGCAGCGATTGCGGAATGGCGCCGGCCGACACCGCTGCCTCATGCGCCGCCGGCAGTGCTGGGTGTGGTTTCCATTCAAGGCCGCATGTTGACTGTTCTTGATCCGCTCAATTTGTTCGCTGAAACAACCACCCGGCTTGGGTTCCCACCCGGGCTCCTGGCTGCCTTGCGAGGAGATGAGCAAATCGCTCTGGCAATTGAAAATACAGGCGAGACGCTCGATCTGGCGATGAAGGACATCCAGCCGCCATCAGACCCAGCCAACAGGGCCGTGAGCGGAACCTTCCACTACGGCGAGCAACTGGTGAACGTGATTCAGGTCAAGGGATTATTCCAGGCAGCGCTGCGAGGACGCGAGCGCCGCCGCCGTCGCTTCTGATTCTCGATTAAACTTCTCACTAGTCCTTCCATTCCAATCTGCTATTTCTCTTAATTTCTTTTAATGAATCGGGTAGTGCCTCAGTTTGAGTTCGAGGTCAGATTCAACGTGTTTTCGAATCCTGAAGGGATTTAAGTCAGTAGCCGTGGGCGAGCGTTGCGCGACGCCCACGGAGAATCGGAGAAAAGATTCCTGACCCTGGAAGGGTCAAAGAGCGTCCGAGGGTGTGACCCCTTCAGGGTCAGGCAATTTTTCCTTCGCCTATCCGTGGGCGTCGCGCAACGCTCGCCCACGGCTATTAACTTACATCCCTCAGGGATGTTGTGCCAAAACCCAAGCGCCCACTAC
>CAZVHN010000144.1:0-3958 GCA_964626895.1 uncultured Chloracidobacterium sp.
GCAGCCTATGAACAGCAATTCAAAGAGCGCCGACTAAAAGCACTGAAAAAACAAGCGAGCACTTTGGGTTACCAATTGTCACCCCTGGCTGCAACGAGTTTCTAAGGAGCCGAATGTTTATAGTTGCAGTCATTCAATCCAGGTACGAGCTCCGATAGGAGCGTAATGTGCCAATCGGATAGCCCAAACAGCTGGGATAACATTCCGCTCCTACGGAGCTTGCTGGAATGTCTTCGAACGAAAAGTCTATAAACATTTCGTCCCTACGGGACAGGACGCCTGGTCGCAATGTTACTCAGCGGTTTTTCTATTGACACAGCCTTCCGAGAGCTGATCGATTGGTCTCTTTTTGATATAGACTCTCACCTCACGATCGTTACATTTCGGGGCTACAACGTTGAGGTAAAATGTCCTTCGATAGAACAAGAGTATCTGAAGCCGGAAACGCATCGACGCCCGAGTTCGCACTTGGCCTCGGACTGACAAACGAATGTAATCTCGCGTGCTCCTTCTGCTATCGCGATCCCACGCGTATTGATCGACTGACACTTGATGAAGTGCGCGCGGTGATGAATCGTCTTCCTGTTCGCTCGGTGAATCTCGGCACGGGCGAGAACGGAATGCACCCGGATTTCCTCTCGATAATCGACTTCCTGCGAGCACAACCCATCAAGCTTACAATAACGTCGAACGGCCACAGCATCGCGATTCTCGACGACGAACACGTTCGCGCGTTCCACGATGTGGAATTCTCGCTGGACTATCCGACCGAAGTGGAGCAGGACGCTCAACGCGGCGCGGGAAACTGGACTTTGATCCGCGAGCAGGCAGAGCGCTGCCGCCGTCTGGGCGTGCCGGTTACGATCATCGCGGTGATGATGAAATCGAATTACCTTAAACTCGCCCAGGTGGCCCACGTTGCCAAGCAAATGCAAGCGCCATTGCGGGTCAATGTGTACCAATCGGTAAGGACCGATGCGTATGCCTTAACTTACGAGGAATATTGGGAAGGCTTTCGCCGCCTGTTCGCCGAGACTTTAGTGATCGCGATTGGCGAACCGTTGGTACGGGCGATGGCAGGTTGGCCGCCGCCTGAGACAGAGTGCGGCTGCGGAGTAGCTACGGTACGAGTAACGCCGCGTGGCACTACGCAGCCCTGCGTGTATTGGCCCGGCGTTGGCGAGCCACTATCACATCTGCTCCAAGCTGGCGAAGACATTCGCCAGACACCCTCATTCGTCGCGGCCCGCATGCTGCCTCAGGCATGCGAACCGTGCCAATTTCGGGAAACATGCCGGGGAGGATGCGCTGGACGGCGGGTCCTGCAAGGGGCTCTGGACGAGCCCGACCATTATTGCCCGATTGTTCGAGGCGAGCGGCCCCGATTGAAGATCATGATGGCGCCGACGCGCGATCTGCCAAAACTCGGCAGCGCCTGCACGACGGTGGTAATCGCACGTGACTAATTAAGCCCTGCTAACCATCGCTCAGCGACGCTCCATCGCCACCCGAGCAGGCGTCGCCAGAAATGCGCGCTCCAGCCATAAGCGCATTGCGCAGCGTTCCGGAAACCTTCGACTCTGCTCCAGCCCGACGGCGATGCTCGTCAAGGGTGGGAATAATGACGGGAACTCTCATCACTCTCTCGGTCCTTCCGACGCTGAGACAATTCCCTTAGCAAGCTTGCCCAGGCTGCCTTTTCGCGCGACGGCTTGAACATCGGAGCTAACTTTCTACAATGTTGTCTCAAGCTCTTGAGAAACCGGGCGTCGGTTTCTGCGCGCAACAAGAGTTGTGCAAGGTCACTAGTGTCGCCGATCTTGAAATAGCCGGGATAGTCTTCACCTAATATTCCAACATTTCCCGGTATGCGTGAGGCAAGCACGGGCACACCAGCGATGATTGCTTCCGACACAACATTCGCCCCTCCCTCCATTTTCGAAGACACAACGCATGCCCGGCACCGGGACAGGACCTGGCGTACGCGCCACTGAGGCAACTCGCCAAGCCAATGGTAACGCGCATTCGACTTCATTTCTTCATGCGCACGAGTTGTCATTAGATCAGTCATCGCACCTCCGACTTGAATGACGCGAATGCGCGACCCTGACGGTAGCAGCCGCGCCGCCATAGCTGCGCGAAAAGGATCTTTCACGTTACGGAGGTGACCAATCACGCAGACCTCAAAAACTCGTGAGGAAGATGACGATTCCTTGTGCTTTCGCGGTGACCTCGTTTGAACTGACTGATAGATGAGCCGTACTTTATTGCGCAGTTGCGCCTCAAGCTCGTCGCACGCTTTTGGCTGGAGTACGACGATGCGCGTGGCAAGTTGAAGCGATTGTTGAGCGTTCTTGCTCTTTTGCAGATCGCGATACAGGTCCGTGCCCGTGAGTGCAACAATGATCGGCCTGTCTCGACGCTCTCGCTGAAAGCGCCTGATGGATTGGTGACTACGGCGGGCGTGAAGGGCAATCAGCAGATCGAATGCGTCTGCCTCGTACTCTTGGAGGATGGTGACGCGGTGGCCAAGTACTCTTAGAATCCGTGCCCAGCGAAGGGCTGTCACCCGATTGCCGTATCTTGATCGAGGAGGGGCAGGCGTGACAATTCCGATTCTCATCCGATTCAGATCGGCGCCAGTCTTGGCGGCTGGCGCTTGCTCGGCCTACAAGGCGCAGGTGCGAAATCCGGCCCATACGTCTCGGCGGTCGGGCGTGTAGAAGTTGCGATAGGCGTTGCGAATCAATCGTGAACGCGTTACCCAACAGCCTCCGCGCAGTACCTTGTGATCACCAAACCACGGCTGTGAGTACTCTTCATAGGGGCCCGGAGCAAAGCCAGGATATGGACCAAAGGTGGTTGCGGTCCACTCCCAAACATTTCCGATCATCTGCCGGCAACCGAAGGCGCTGTCGCCCGCAGCTAGTGCGTCAACCGGGATGCACCCCATCGCTCGCCAATCGAGATTGGCGCGCTCGAGTGTAGGCGGATTGTCACCCCAGGGAAACGCGCGCTTGCGCGCTGCAGTGCCTCGACCCTCAGCCGTTGGCCCTCCGCTTGCTGCCAACTCCCACTCTGCTTCCATCGGCAGGCGTCTGCCGGCCCAGCGGCAGTAAGCATCGGCCTCGCACCAGTTGACGTGGATGACTGGTAGGCGCTCTTCAAGCGGTACCCATTCATCGAAGTTGCGGCGCAACCAGCGCCCGTTTCCCTCACGCCGCCAGTAGACCGGGTGCTCGGCGCCAACACTCGCGCGCCACTGCCAACCTTCCGCGGTCCAGAATTCGCTTCTTCGATAGCCGGCGTCTTCGACGAAGTGTCTGAATTCACCATTGGTCAGGGCAGTCTTTGAGATTGCAAAAGGTGCAATCTCAACCTCGTGAGCCCACTTCTCGTTATCAAAGACAAAGCCTTCATCGGGGCCGCTTCCGAGGATGAACCTGCCGCCGGGGATCTGCGCGTCACCTGTCGCGCAATTCAAACCGTCGGTGTGAGTGAGCGCCGCGCTTTGTTCCGCCAGCCGCCGCTTCTCAAATACTGTGTCGTGGTCATCTTGCACTACCGCAACGCTAATATCGGGCGGGGAATAGCTGAGGGTCTGGCGCGTGTAAGTGATTGCTTCGTCGTGCATCTGCTCGTGCAACAACACCAGATTCAGAAAGTAATTCTCATCGTAGCCCTCAGCATCACTCAAGAACACGACGTCACGGCTGGTCTGCTCAATTATCCGCTCAAGAGTCTGCCTCATATAAGCCAGGGTTTCGTCCCTCGTGAGCAAAGGCAGGTCCCAGCGAGTGTCGTGATTGACCCGCGCCGAATCGTAAAGCTCGTCGCCGTGTTTCAGAACCGGCGGCTGCCCACCGAAGTGCCGCAACACCCAGAACTCCTGAAACCATGCGACATGGCCAATCTCCCAGCGGAGCGGATTCACTATCTGCAAGCGCGGACCCATCAA
>CAZVHN010000145.1:0-7948 GCA_964626895.1 uncultured Chloracidobacterium sp.
GATAACTGATAGCAGCTTAGCAAGACAGCATTTCCAGTTGGTCGTTTGCAATCTGCGGAATCTGCGGATAGCGCTTCTATAACTGACCAGACAGCCAGTGCATGATGTTCAGTGCCAGTTGCCGATTGTCGTTACCAGGAACGTTCATACCCATCGGTCGCTTCTCAGCACCTGTCAACTGTGCCGACAACATCGCCGCCTCTCCCAGTACTACCACCCGCCCTTTACCAAACTTGAACGCAATACCCTGGGCACGTCCCGCCGCCGAAACGGATGTTTGCGATTCGCGATCGGGCTTGTCCCTGGCGGTTTGGGACAATAGTAATAGTACCGAGCTACCTTCGGGTCCTTTGATCGATTGTCCCGTAAAGGTAAAGACCTGATTGATTCTTTCGCCGTCGTTGCGTCCGTGTGTAATAGGGTGGTCCAACAGACGTTTGTTTTCACGGGAGAAGAGCAGAGTTGAAGGGCTTCCCGATTCCTTGAAGTAATTCTCAGGATCGAAGGTATATCCCTTGCTCATCTCAACGCCAAAACGTTTGCCCAGGCTTTCGGCAGCGGCGCCAAATGGAGCATGGTCGGCTATCAGAAGCAGAGAGCCTCCACCTTTCACCCAATCGCGCACCACATCACATTCTTCTTCCGTGAAAGCGGAACGGTCAGCGCCCTCCTCGTCCATGTCTTCGGCGCCCAGTGCGTTGGCAATCACGAGGATCTTGAACGTGCTCAGCGAAGGCTTTGCGAACAGTTTCCGGCCAGGCACAACGTTGTAACCGTCGCTGATTATAAGATCGACGAAGGGTTTGTAGCGCCCTGTAGTCGTGTGAAAGTTGTTGTGAGCTTCGTCAAAAACGACCCGAGGATAGTTTTTAGTGTAAGCGGGATGCTCGACCGTGGTGTTGAACTCGGGATCGGAGCTCTGTTGGCCGGCTGCGAGTTGTGATTGGAGCGCAAATGCGAGAGCCAGGACCAGGAATCGACCGAAATGAGTTTTCATGTTGCGGTAAACCGACGGTTTTGAAGCTTGGGGTTTTCGGGACTCAGCTTGCTAATTACAGATTGCAACTTAACGGTCTGAGCTGCGTTCAGATTCGCGATTGGAGCTTCGCAAGTCGCTCGCCAGCAAGCAGCAACGTTTCGTCTTTTTTACAAAAGCAGAAGCGAACCTGTTGTGCGCCACGTTCGGGAATACTGTAAAAGCTTGAGCCGGGAACACAGGCCACGCCCACCTCCCGGATCAGATGGCGGGTAAACTCGACATCATTGGCGAAACCAAACCCGGAGATGTCGGTCATGATGTAGTAAGCGCCGTCGGGACTGAATGTCTTGAATCCGGCATTATCCAGCACCGGCAGCAGGAGATCTCGACGGCGCTGATACTCAACCTGCAAACGTTCGTAATACTGGGGCGGAAGCGATAGCCCGTAAGCCCCGGCCGCCTGTAACGGGGCCGCGGCGCCGACGGTAAGAAAATCGTGCACCTTGCGGATGGCACTGGTGATCTCCGGCGGCGCGATGCAATAGCCCACGCGCCAGCCGGTGACGGAATACGTCTTGGACATCGAGTTGACGATCACCGTGCGTGCACGCATGCCCGCAATCTGCGCCATTGAGATGTGTTGGATTTCTGCGTCTTCCCGGGGATAGAGAATGTGCTCGTAAATCTCATCAGTGAAGCAGAGCGTGTCAAACTCCCGGCAGAGGCCCGCAATGAACTCCATCTCATCGCGCGTGAAGACTTTGCCCGTCGGATTATTAGGATTGCAGATGATGATCGCTTTCGTCTTTGAGTTAAACGCGGCGCGCAATTCGTCCCTGTCAAAGCTCCAGTCAGGCGCACGCAGAGGCACATAGCGCGGACGAGCGTCGGAGAGGATCGCGTCCGGAGCATAGTTTTCGTAGTACGGCTCGAAAACGACGACCTCTTCACCGGGGTCGACCGTGGCCATCATCGCGGCGATCATTCCTTCAGTAGAGCCACAAGTGACCGTCAACTCTGTTTCCGGATCGACATCCAAACCCAGGTACCACTTCGTCTTTGTCGCTATCGCTTCACGAAAATCGCGCGCTCCCCAGGTGATTGCATATTGATTGATGTCGTCTGCGATGGCTTGCATCGCCACTCGCTTGATGTCATCCGGCGCGGCAAAGTCGGGAAAACCCTGGGAAAGATTCACCGCTCCGTGTTTGATCGCTTCACGAGTCATCTCGCGAATCACGGATTCAGTGAAAAGATTCGCCTTCTTAGAAACGTATTGCATTCTAGACGCTGCCGGTATTGTCATTACATTTTTTAGTGTACACTAACCGCCATCTCAGTCTCTATCTGGGAATAAATTTCAGGTTAATGGAATTTTGGGAATCACTAGTCTTTCTTCTCACCTCACTGGAGGAGAATGGGGAATTTTCAGTACAACCTTTTCCAAAAAACGAACGGAGATACAAGGAATGAAGTTTCAAGCGCGGAGGCTGATGACAAGTTGATTGCGGCAGCGAAGGCCATAACGAATAGTAGTCTGAACAAGGTTCGCGCTGAAGATTCGTCGATACATGACTGGTATCGCTTTGTACTCTCTTTTCCGCCTCACTTGGTCAGGGATTACTTGTCCAAATTTGGACTAAGTGCTCGACAGCGGGTACTTGATCCTTTCTGCGGAACAGGCACAACGTTAGTTGAGTGCAAGAAACTCGGCATCCAGAGCGTTGGGGTCGAAGCGAATCCTGTCGCTCATTTTGCGAGCCGCGTTAAGGTTAATTGGTCGCCGGCACCGAATCAATTGTCGACTCACGCAAAACGGGTTGCAGAAGCCGTTACGGCGACCCTCGAATCGGATGGCTTGTTTGAATCATTGGAGTTATTTGGTCAACCTAGCAATGGGCGGAAATTCCTCACCCTGGATGAAGCAAAAAATAAGTTACTTCTGACAAACTCAATTAGCCCTTTGCCACTTCATAAGTCCCTAGTCCTAATCGAACGCCTAAACCGAAGCCGGAATTCGCGCTTCTTTGATCATGAGAGACTTGCGTTGGCAAAAACTCTTGTCTCTTCTATCAGCAATCTGCACTTTGGTCCTGAGGTTGGTGTCGGCAAACCACGATCTGATGCTCCAGTCGTGTCAGCTTGGCTGCAAAGTATTAATTCAATTGCCGATGATCTTCGTGTGCACGGCGAAAACTTTGTGAAGACCGAAGTTCACCATGCTGATTCTCGGAACTTAATCAATATTCTTTCCCCGAAGTCGGTTGACGCCGTCATCACTTCACCTCCTTACCCTAACGAGAAAGACTACACAAGAACCACGCGCTTGGAATCGGTTTTACTGGGGTTTATTAGCAACAAACAGGATCTTAGGGAACTAAAGCAGGGATTAGTTCGCTCAAACACGAGGAACGTTTATAAGGCGGACGAAGACGATCTGCTGGTAGAGGACAACCAAGAGATTCAGCGAATCGCCACTCAGATTGAGAAGCGCAGGATAGAGCTTGGAAAGACTAGCGGTTTCGAGCGTCTTTATGCCCGGACCGCTAAGCTATATTTTGGTGGTATGAAAAGACATTTGCTTGACTTGAGACGTGTTCTCCGTCCAGGTGCTCAATTAGCATACGTAGTAGGAGATCAAGCATCTTATTTGAGGGTCATGATACGAACCGGGGAATTACTAGCCGGAATTGCCGAGTCCGTCGGATATGAGGTTGTGGGGATTGACCTTTTCAGAACCAGATTAGCTACGGCGACTAAGGAACAGTTGCGTGAAGAGGTTCTGCTACTGCGATGGCCAGGTGCTCAAATTAGAGGTTAGAGTGTGGTCCTGCTTCTGGGAGATCGCCAGAGCGCCCATCACGAAATGCCCTCTACTGCCGGCATGATCTGGCATAGGCTCTCTTTGACAAGGGATACTGCCGTTATTCTTCCATTCTTCACATATTTAACCGCCTCGAATTCTGCAATATAGACGACGGATTCTTCAATTACTTTCATGGCCATGGGAAGAATATAGAATTGATTTACGTCTCCCGCTATGGCAGCCAGATTCCTCTGAATACTCTTCATTTTCATGACTGCATTTACTTGAGCCGCAATCTGGCTCTGCAATATATCGTCACCTCGTCCTTTCGCTTCAACGGTAATTAACATCGAGTTCTGGGATGTAATCTTACCAAGGAAGAGTCCATCAATCTCGGCCCCACTCTGTTTAAGATTTTGCTGCAATTCTGATACTTCAATGAACACGCGTTGCGAGCACAACGCCAGGTGGGACTGAACCAGGCGCAGTCTCGCCGCAACCTGCATCAGCCACGATTCGTCGCGCCTTCCGAGCAAACGAGACTTAGCATCCAGACTTAGGCTCTGGATTCGAAATTTGCATTCCTTTCCGGGGAATTGCGGATAGTTGCTTTCGCTCTCCACGAAAGCTGTTACGTGGCCGGCAGGTAGCCTGATAAACCGGAACGAGTTCCCAGCCCCAGTTTGTTGACGGGCAGTGTATCCTCGCGCCAGAACCGATTTTGGCCAGTTGCGGTTAGCAGCTGATGTACGACGAATGAAGTCCTTGAAAAAGTTTGCGGGATTCTTGTCGCTCATGCGGGTAAATCCCTTAGGAACCTTTCTGTTATAGCGTTTAATTGCGGCAGAAACATCCTTTAGCGTTACTAAATCGCGAGTGACAGATTGAGTTACCGAATCCCATCTACTATCAAAAATCTGCTCGATAATTCTCGTCTTTCCCGTCTGTCGTTCAGACTTGGTTGTCATTTCTGAGTGGGCTCCAGACTGGCGGATTAGGAAAGCGGAAGAACTAAAGCATACTTGAGGAACAAGACCAAGGCTGAAGTAGCATTCCTAACCGTCATTAATCCCGCATAGCATCCACGAAAGACTACAACGGAATGATTTCCACGCCTGCGGCGTCGCGTTTGAGTTGGTCGATGATGGAGCGCACGGCGGGAGCGAGGCTGCCGTTCGGAGCCAGCGTCAGATACTTCTCATAGGCAGCGACTGCTTCTTTGTATTTCTGCTGACGCTCGTACGCCGCGCCCAGCATTTGATAGATGACGGGTTCGGAATCCATGAGCTGATCCAGAGCTTTCCGATATTCGGCTATGGCCTCGTCGAACTGACCCTTCTCTTCCAGCACCCGCGCCAGGCCGACGTGAGCTTCGGGCTGAAAACCACGCGCTTCTCGAATCGAACGGCGAAAAGATTTAATGGCTTCTTCGTCAAAGGCAGCTTCGCGATTGATGCGGCCCTCGACCGCAGAGGCTTCCGGATAAATCGCACGCGAGCGACGGGCAGCCTCGATCTCGGCCAGCGCTTCTTTATATTCGTTGAGCTCGAGAAGAATGCGTGCCAGGCCAACGCGTGCGGCAGGAAACGAAGGCCGGAGTTTCAAAGCACGCCGGTAAGCCTCGGCGGCTTTCTGCCTCCCCTCATCGTCTCTGGCTTGTCCACGCGCGGTTTCCGCTTCCTGAAAGGCCAGCTCAGCCGCGTCGGTCGTGCGCACAAGCTTTACTGTCGCACTGTTTTTCCCCGGCAGGATGAGACCTGTCGATTCTCTGAATCCGTTAGCTCGCACGCGCAAGCTGTGCCGGGCCGGCGAAACGTTCTTCAACGCAAGTTTGCCGGAGGCGTCGGTAACGCCGCGGCGAATCTCATCAATCCAGACGATGGCGTTTGGTTGAGTGGTGATCGTAATAGTTCTCGTTGACGCATTATTGGTTCTGGCAGGTCGTTGAGCAGAAACCGTATTCGCAAATAAAAATAGCGCAACCAAAACCAGCGCTCCTGGAAATCCAAATCGCCTTGGGCCAAATTCGCCGGTTACAAAGGGTGGGTCATTTTCCATTTATCATTTTCCACCACGACTGTCCCAACGTTCGAGCGAGATGTTAGTTCAAGGTTGTGTAACTCAAAGAGACAGCTCCAGTGACAGGTGTAATCGATTTCAATTCAGAGCTTAGGATCAGCACCGTCTTACAGAACCGGGAGCGGTAGCGACCGCACTCAACTGGTCCAGCGATCCGGTCGCGTCCATTACTCAGAGCTTAAATAACTTTCCTCACCTCCGATCACTGCGGAACACACCTATCAATTCGTACCGTGAATAGTGCGTTCCTTGAATGCGGTCGCTACCGCTCCCGGTTCTGTAGCAGAGGCGGTCGCTACGCTCCCGCAGCTGGTTCTCAAGTGACAAATGCCTCGACTACTCCTCTTCTTCGTTGCCGATAACTCTGCGTCTGCGCACAGTCGAACCAGCAGGCTCGACTGCTGGACTTGAGTTGGGAGTCGCGGCTCCCGGTCTCGACACCGCACGCGTCCCCACCTCGGGACGAAACTTCCCATTCGCGTCGTAGAGCCGCTCATACTGCAGTCGATTGCGCACGACACCTTGAATGTACCCGCGCGTTTCCTTGAAAGGGACGGCTTCCGCCCACTCGTCCATCTCCGCAGGCAGGGAAGCGCGCCACTGCACGGCCCGCATTGGACCCGCGTTGTAAGCGGCGGCGACATACTCGATACGCCCAAATTTGTCGATCTGGTCGCGCAGGTAGGCCGTGCCGAGTTGAATGTTCAGCCGTGGCTCAAAGAGCGACTCGGCGGTAATGGATCGGTCAACCCCATACTTCCTGGCTGTCAGTTGACCCGTTGGAACCAGCACTTGCATCAACCCGTATGCGCGGGCTGGGGAACGCGCCTTGGTGATGAACACCGTCTCTTGCCTTATCAAACCCGCCACCTGGTAGGGATCGAGATTTTTTGCGCGCGATTCCTGGACGATGATGTCCCAGTAAGCGAGGGGATAAAAAACATCCCACTCTTCTCGGGTCATTTCTTCCGGCTTCATCTGCGAATAGTCAGGGAAACTCTTTCTCAGCACGTAAAGCGCGCGTACGTTGTCCTCTTGAGAACGATAGACTTGAGCAATCGCCAGATTAACTTTTGGGCTGTTGGGGGCCGACTCCGAGGCCCGTGCTAGCTCTTCGAGCGCCCACTCGTCGACACCGATGTTCGCCAGTTGATCGGCCTTCGTGATACGAGTCTCTTCAGCAGGGGTGGCCGTCTCTTCCGCCACAGTCACCGTCTGCAAATTAGCAACCGCGCGCCCCACCACCGAATCGGGCGCAAAAGTTTTTGACTGAGTGTTGCCGGCGCGAGTCACGGCTTCCAGCCGCTGTTTGGCGAGATACCCGTACCAGTTTGCGTCGTAACGCCCGAGCATTGCCTGATAAAGCGCGCGAGCTTCGGGAAGTTTTCCTGCCCGTTCAGAATCACGCGCCGCCCAGTATCCAGCCCGCCCTCGGTTGTCATTGTTCTTGTCCACGTAGTAGGCAAGGTGCTCGGTTAACAACCGGGAAGATTCCGGATAGTTCTTCGCTTCGTGCGCGAGCCACGCAAGATCGAATTGCGCTTGAGCCACGTCGGCCGAACCAGGAGCAGAGCTCACGGCCGTTCGCAGAAAATACGAGGCGTCGCTGAGATTCTTCGCGTCTTCAGCTGTTTGTCCCACACTGACGAGCGCTCGTGGTGTAAAAGAACTACTGGGAAAACTGCGACTTAACTCTTCCACAGTCGCTCGCGCCTGTTCCCATTGACGTGCACGTGCGTAATTCTGGGCAAGGTAGTAGAGAGCTTCGGCGCGCGCATCTCCCGCAGAGGAGGGAACGCTGGTCAAGGCAGCGACTGCCTCGGCGGTCTTTCTGGCGTTGGTAGCGGAAATTCCGCGTCGTAGTTGGTTCTGTGGCGTAACTAGAACGGGAAACTTCGCGAACGCTTCGGTGTAAGCCTGAAGCGCATCGCCAGGCTTATTGACCTCATAGAGTTTATCCGCGCGGGCTAGGGCCTCTTCGGCCGTCGCCGGAGACAGCGTCGAGTTGAGTTGCGAAATCAGAGTTGCCGCCGCAGCGCTTTCAGGAGTTCCGGGAGCAAAGAAATAGATGCGCCGGTAAGCGG
>CAZVHN010000146.1:0-1761 GCA_964626895.1 uncultured Chloracidobacterium sp.
CAATTGCCGATTGGCGTTAGGCGCAGGCGGTTAGTCTAAATCAAGTCAGCTTTCATCTAAGAAAGCCAATTGGGAATTGGCAATGGCAAAAGACTACGCGTGCATCAGTGCGGTGCGCATGGCGCCCGCGGATTGCCACCGTTGGGCAGGATCCTTGCTGAGGGCCCGATCGATGATTTCACAAACGGCCGCTGGAACATGTGGCGCTCGCTGGCGCAGGGGGATAGTGGGTTGTTCAAAAATGGCTTTGATAGTTTCAGCCATGCTCGACTTCTGGGCCAGATTCAGCGCAATTTCGCCCGTGAGTAGGCTGTAGGCGGTCATGCCCACGGCGTAAATATCTGACTGCGGCCTGACGTCGCGGAAGTTTCGGATCTGCTCGGGAGGCATGTAGGCGATCGTGCCGGCGCTTTCGCCCGCCATTGTTACTCCGCTCATTCCTGACTGCTTGAAACTCTTGGCCAGGCCAAAGTCCGTGAGCTTGGCGGTGAAGTCTGGACCGGCGCCGCTGACTAAGATGTTCTGGTCCTTGATGTCGCGATGAATGAAGCCCAGTGAGTGAGCGTAGGAAAGGGCATCGAGCGCCTGCGAGACAATTGAGACCGTTTCGGAGCACGAAAGTTGGCCGCCTCGGGTGTCAGCAAGTTTGGCCGCATCGGCGCCCTCTACAAACTCGGTGACCAAATACACGACGCCGTTGTGTGCTCCGCGATCGACGAACTCAACGATGTTAGAATGCTTGAGCGCGGCGGCGACATCAATCTCGCGCAGGAAGCGACGCATGGCCTTATCGCTGACGGCACATTCAGGCAGCAACGTCTTGATCGCGACTGCCAGTCCTGTTTTCTGATCGCGCGCCAGCATTACGCATCCCATGCCGCCTCGACCCAGGACTCTCACCATGTCGTATCCGGGCACCGGCTGCGGCGCCCGCCTCAACTCTTCGCGGCATTCGTCGCATAGGAAAGTGAGATGCTCATCCGACGCTGAAGCTTGAGCCTGTTCACGTCTGCCGCAGTTCAAACATTCGACGAAGACAATGGCCGGCCGGGTTACAGGTTCATCTCTTAGTGTCGCGTTGGGGTCAACAAGTTGATGTGCGTTAACCTCGACAAGTAAGACACTCTCACCCCCCTGGATCTGGTCACCATGATTCAGAAAGGCTTCCCTGACTCTCTGGCCATTTACAAAAGTGCCATTGGTAGAACCGAGATCACGAAGAAAACATCGAGGGGGATCTATCTCCAGCAGACAGTGATGTCTGGAAAAAAAACGGTCATCGGGCAGGCACAGGTGGGCGTCGTCAGTGCGTCCGATCAGGAAGGTATCGTGTTGATTGAATACAAAGACGCGGCCTTTGTAAGGACCAGCCAATACTCTTAGATTGACCTGCATTGCTTTCAATTCCACGTGGCATAGACTTCAGTCTGTGATTGCCGGCTGAGATAGCTTCAAGGCTGGATAATCTACAAAGCGGCAATCACAGACTTAAGTCTATGCCACTTGCACAAGCTACCTTTGGATCTCCAGATCGTCGAAGACCACTTCTGATGTCTCGCTGGTGTAGAGTCCCGCGACCCCACGTTTGAGGTCCTCACTATCGGTAATCCGGGTGAGGTAACGGCCATTGATATAGAACTGCAGTTGATCTCCTCTGGTCCGTATCTCCAATTGGTTGGGGCTCGTGCCTGAGCGAATCACCTCCGATTTAGTCCAGGACACCAGCGTTTTCTGATTTCCCCCTTTATGCATCACCACCTG
>CAZVHN010000147.1:0-4143 GCA_964626895.1 uncultured Chloracidobacterium sp.
CCTTTTGTTACGGGCGCTATGAGCTTGAAGATGCGATCGTCAGGTAAGCCGAGCGTGTTGCGGAGCATCTGCTCGACATGCGAGATATCGCGGACGCAGCCGCCGAGGTCCGGGTAGTAACCGCCATCGGGCAATTTGTTCGGCATGTAGCGGTCTATGCCAATCAATAACGCGTAGAGGTTGGAGTTGGTGTCGGCCATCGTTGTCTCCTCGACACGGGCGTTAGTTGAAATTTAGAAAACGGCTTTCGGGAACAAGATCAAGGGATACTTTTGGCGCAGGCGCATACTCTACAAATAAAAGATCTTAGCGCTACAAGGGTAGTGTCTGGACTCAAGCGCGGAACACCTTTTTACGGCTCCTCGACAAAGTCGCCTCAGTAAGGAATTCCAGAGTTTGATGAGGCGAACACAGGTCCGACAGCCTAGAGAGAATGAGCTTTTAGGCGAGCCGAACAGTAATACTGTGAAGAGCTAATGTCAATGGTTGTATTGGACAGTTGTACTAGACGTGTAAACCTCAGGTCGGACGTAATTTCCTGGCTAGGAAACGTGGATGTCTTCCTCCTTTTCAGTGCCTGTGCCTACCAAAAACTCCATCCGGCTTGTAAATCGTTGAAGTTAGCAGTTTCGGCTGTTAACCTCGACGGCCATGAAAGCTGTCGTCTCCTCGTTTCTTTTAATGCTGTGGTCCTGCTTCCGGACTCGAGCAAGTATGCAAATCGAGATCTTGCTGTTCTGCAGCGCCTGACGAGGAAGCGTGCTAGCCTCAGAACTGCTGACCGCTTGCTCTGGGTCATACTTTCGCGGGTCTGGGCGCAGTGGCGCTCAGCGCTTGTCGTCGTCAAACCGGAAACAGTAATTGCCTGGCAGCGAAAGGCGTTTCGATCATATTGGCGGTGGGAGAGCAGGGCAGGGAAGTCTGGTCGACCTTGCGTCAGCCGGGAATTGCGGGAGCTAATCAAGAAGATGAGCACCGCGAATCCACTTTGGGGAGCACCAAGGATTCATGGCGAGTTGCTGGAGCTGGGCATTCAGCTCTCTCAAGCGACAGTGGCCAAGTACATGGTGCGTCAGCGAAAGCCGCCGTCACAAACGTGGCGCACTTTTCTTGAGAACTACGTCAAGGAGTTGGTTTCAACAGATTTTCTGGTGGTGTCGACGGTGAGCTTTCGCTTGTTGTTTGTCTTCGTAGTGTTGGGCCACCATCGGCGGCGCGTAATTCACTTCAACGTGACGGCCCATCCCACTGCGGAATGGACGGCGCGGCAAATCGCAGAAGCGTTCCCATGGGATAGCGCACCGCGTTATCTGGTGCATGATCGGGATTGTATTTATGGAGCATCATTCCGTGAGCGAGTTGGGAAATGGGCATCCCCGAAGTGCTGACAGCGCCGAGATGCCCTGGCAGAACCCGTACGCTGAGCGCTTCATCGGGTCGTTGCGACGGGAGTGTCTGGATCACGTTATTGTGTTGAATGAAGCTTCCCTAAGGCGCATTCTTAGATCATATTTCCAATACTACGAGCGCTCACGGACCCATCTAGCGCTGGAGAAACACGCGCCAGAATCCAGGGTGATTCAACCGCCAGAGTTGGGTGAGATAGTGGAGCTACCGCAGGTGGGTGGGCTGCATCATCGCTACGAGCGAAGAGCTGCCTGAGAGCACTCATCATTCCGGACCATTTTCCTCATTGCCCTGAACAGCTTGAAGTGTCGGTCGTCGGTCATCATTGCTATTGTCTCAAGCTGTTTGAGGCATCAAGCTATGACAGTGATGAGGATCAAGAAGACCGCTGCGGTGGGTTGAACCGTTGCGTTCACAGTCCTGCTGCTCGAATCGAGTTTTTAGCAACGACAGGTGATGCGATTGGTAAACCGTAAACTTTGTGCCTCAGTTGTGACTGGGCACGTGTGGCCCTGCCAGCAAGTCTAGTAATTACAGCAATTGGATTGTGGCAAGTGGTGCCGAGGGTGGGAGTCGAACCCACACGACCTTACGGTCAACGGATTTTAAGTCCGTAGCGTCTGCCATTCCGCCACCCCGGCATCGGGCGTCAAGATAACATGACAAATATGAGCGTCACAATCCGATGCGTTTGGGGGTACTGATTCATTTTGAGTCCGGAAGTTTAGAGTTCAACCTTCAGGTTGCCGTTTCGCCGTGCGGACAAGCTAAAGCTCGAACTCTGAACTTCCGGACTCACACGGAACCAGCACCGTTTGGGGGCGTAAGGGCGTTGCTCCGGAAGGCCTTTCGCGATGCCAAGGGATGCCCGCAGAGTCGCACCCTACAATAGTGATCACGAGAATGGTAAGATTCAGAAGCAAGCCTCCGGAAGTAAGAACCTGAACGTCGGCGAGGATCATGACTGAAGAACAGGAAGTATTCCTGGCACACATCCAGAAGAAGGGCCTCAAACGCACGGCCCAGCGCGAGCTTATCCTGGATGTGTTTCTGCGCATTGGAGAACACCTGTCCAGTGAAGATCTCTACCGGCTGGTGCACAAGGAAGACTCCTCCGTTGGTCAAACTACTGTCTACCGCACTTTAAAACTGCTGGCCGAAGCCGGTCTGGCGCGCGAAGTTCGCTTCGGTGATGGTCTGACCCACTACGAACATGAGTACAAACAGCAACACCATGACCACATGATCTGTTCCAACTGTGGCAAGATCATTGAGTTCTACTCGGCTGAACTCGAAGCCATTCAGGATGCTATGGCGGCAAAACACAAGTTTGAGGTGGAGCAACATCTACTTCGGATCATTGGCATCTGCGCCGATTGTCGCCGGGCAAAACGTGATGCGGAAAAACAGGGGGAAAAGTCTCGAGAACGGAACAGTTCCGCGTCTGCGCGTTCAACGAGATAGTAACGATAGCAACGAGATAGTAATTGGAAAGCGACAAGCGACCACCGTCCATCATCCACATGCCCAAACGGATAGAGAACCTGAACAACCTAAGAAGGAAATCCGTAATCGAGCGGCTCGGTCCCACAACCTTATGCCTGATGGGGCCTCTGCTTTTTATAGCGTGTCCCAGAAGCGCTCCGCCCGATGGTGGAAACGTCGGCGTCTCCACGCGGCCTGCCAACGAATCAACAGTAGTGCCAGGCGCGGTGGCCTTCAACGGCGAGCGCGCCATGGCCCACGTGCGCAAACAGGTGGAGATGGGACCACGCCCGCCCGGTTCACCTGAGCTGGCGAAAACTCGTGAATACATCGTGAACGAATTGAAGTCCTATGGTCTAAATGTTTCGACTGACGAATTCGTCGCGTCGACCCCCGTGGGTGAAAAGAAGATGGTAAATATCACGGCGGAAATTCCAGGCGAATCCAAAGACGTAGTTATTCTCGGCAGCCATTACGATACAAAGTTCTACAAGGACATGCATTTTGTCGGCGCGAATGATCCCGGCGCTTCGGTGGGGACTCTGATTGAGCTTGGACGTGTGCTGTCGGGTAATGGGCGGAAACCGAAGTTTACCCACTGGCTCGTATTCTTTGACGGCGAAGAATCCTTCTGCGAGGGCTGGGACGAGTGCGGAAAGCCAGGTGTACCGGATAACACTTACGGCAGCCGGCACTATGTCTCCGAGCTACGAAACAAGAATCAGTTAGACCGGGTGCGCGCGCTTATTCTTTTGGACATGATGGGATACACCAATCTAGAGCTGGGCCGCGATACGATGAGCACCAAATGGCTGCAGGACATCATCTGGCAAACTGCTCGCGAAATAGGATATGGCTCCGTGTTCGTAGAGCGTCCGGAAGGCGTAGGCGGAGATGATCACGAGCCTTTTCTAAGAGCCGGCGTAGACGCAGTGGATATCATTCAGCTCGGCGGCTATCCATACTGGCACAAGCCGGACGACACGATCGACAAGGTATCGGCGCGCAGCATGAAGATCGTCGGCGATGTTGTGGTGGCCAGCCTGCCTCGCATTGAGCAACGTCTCTTGAGTAAGAGTCGATAATAAAGGCATGTCTTCCAAGCAACGGCTTAGGCTGTGTGAACTCCCAAAAGGGACTTGCGGTAATTTGCAAGTTGGGAAGGCGGACCCTGTCCCCGCCTCAAGCTTGAAATCCACTAAGTAACACCTGAGGGATTGAGGTCCGACCACTTGCGAGTCATGTGAGGAA
>CAZVHN010000148.1:0-2077 GCA_964626895.1 uncultured Chloracidobacterium sp.
ACCCTGACCGAGCCGGGAACAGAAATCTTGCCCAGGTCGTTCCGCAGCAGGTCGACGATCATCACGTTCTCTGCGCGATCCTTTGGCGACGCTGCCAACTGCCGCGCCCGTTCCTGGTCCTCCAGGGCCCATCGCCCGCGACTAATCGTGCCCTTCATCGGCTTTGTTTTGATCGAATCGCCGTTGCGCTCGAAGAAGAGCTCCGGTGAGATACATAAGACTTTGTATCTTTCCAGATCGAGGTAGGCACAGTATTCCGCGCCTTGCGCATTACAAAGGGTGTCGTACCAGGCGCTTGGATCACCGTTGAGATGCGTCAGGAGGGGAAGGGTGTAGTTGACTTGATATGTGTCACCCCTGGCTATCAGGTCGCGAATGCGCCTGACAGCTTCGCCGTATTCGGAGCGCGAAACTTGTGATTCCCACGCGGTTAGATCGTACCGGTCGGCAGTGAACTCCGGCGGCATCGTTGCCGGGGTTGCGGGCGTTGCTGGTTTGTCAAACACTGCCGCCCAAGCCAGGGGAAGGAAACCTGGGGTGTGAGCTTTCAGCGCGTCGTCAAAAGCGGGAGCGGCTTCATAGCTCAACATCAGAGTTGCCCAGGATCCTGCCTCGGTCTCGGCTTCCACTGATTCGATGAGGGGAATTACTTCTTCGAGTTGAGTGGCGGAATACGTTGTGATTGGCGAATCGAAGCGTAGATGCAGACCCTTGGCTTGAGTGTCAGACGAACCGAACATCACCTCGGGCATGTGCGGAGTCTACTACTAAAAAGATGAGGGCAGAAAACCTCAAATGGACGGGGCAGTAGCCCGACTGTTAAGGAGGGCTCCTCAAGATGCCCGGGAGTCAATAAAGGAGTAGAGTCTCTCCTCTCCCGAGACGTCCATCAGGTGACGCGAACACCCAGTCGCCATCTATCCAAACTTGAGGAGCCCTCCTTAACAGTCGGGCTACTGCCCCGGCGCGCTGCGCCTCGCAGTTGGGCCAGACTGTTAAAAAGGGCTCCTTAGTCTGGGAGTCATTGAAGGAGTAAATCTCTCCGGCGCTCCGGAGAGTCCACAAAGAAACGAGGCGCCCTACCCGGACGCCTCGCCTAGGTTTGTAAGTCCGGAAGAGCCTAGAACTGCAACTTCAGTGCGAACTGGATGACGCGAGCCGATTCACCGGTCTGGACAATAGTCTGCGTTGAAGGCGGCGCCACAGTAGCGCAACAGGTTTGAGCAAAAACGCTTGACCTGATGCTGGGCGAACCTACGGAGGCATCGCGAGGATTGTCAAAGTTTGCATGGTTCAGAGCATTGAACATCTCCGTTCTGAACTGCAACTTCCACCGTTCCGTGATCTGGAATGTTTTAATAAACCCAAGATCGAGATTCCAGTAATGAGGCGCTACAAAGATGTTTCGACCCGCGCCATTCTCACCCGGTCGGGGTATGCAAAAGGCCAGCGTCGGGTTGATGCCGCAACGCACACCGCCATTTACCGGGGCAAACAGTACCGGACCCGCGAAGGTTTGTCCCGGCAGGTGCTGTAGTGTCGCCCTAATGTTTGGGTCGATAACGGCCGCGCGTGATTCATGGTTTCCGTTGGCCGTAAATGAACCGCTGCGAACGGCGAATGGCTCGCCGCTCAAGAAGCTGAAAATGCTGTTTACGGTCCACCCGCCGAAAATCTGATTAACGACTCCGCCGGACGAACCCAAAAACCGTCGCCCTCTGCCGACTGGGACTTCCCACACCGAGGCTGCCTGCAGCGCGTGTGTGCGATCGAAATCAGAGCGAGCGCGCTCCTCGCGGAAATCGCGGATGTCCGTTGGAGTGCGTGAGTTGGTAGTTGAGAGTCCACCGCCTGAGGCTGCTCCTACGGGATCCACAGATTGGTTGTCGATTGACTTGGCGAATGTGTACGCCATGCTCAGACCGAGTCCGCTGCTGAACCGGCGCCGTAGGGTGAACTGAGCGGCGTGATAGTTTGAGTCACCGCTGTTGTCGAGATACGTGATGGCAGCAAACTGCTGGTTCGGTCGCAGCTTCAGGCCGAGCGTTGTATCTTCAATACGCCTTGCAAAAAAGCC
>CAZVHN010000149.1:0-4010 GCA_964626895.1 uncultured Chloracidobacterium sp.
GATGGACTCCACTGCGAGCCTCGCAGCGTGCCCGGCTCGTTGCCACGCGCGTCCCCGAATTGAGCCAGGCTGGGAACCAGCTCAATCGCGCGCGTGTAATAGAAACTCTGGAAGGCCTGCACCAGGGGTCGAGCAATACCAAATGTAGTCGAAATAGCGCGCAGCCCTCCATCGCGGGTGTCGAGGTCCGTGCGGAGGTCCACAAAAATATCGTTGCGCGGTCGATAGCGAGCTTCCACATTCAGCGGCGAGAAACGTCTGGGGATACCACCATAGCTAAAACCCGAAAGCGTGTTGATGGGATAAAACTGATTTCGCCTGCCGGGTATCAAGGCGCCGCCAAAAAACCGATCAAAGAAATATTTCCCGCGCACTGTAACCGTCAGGGCTTCGTAAGGCTGGCTCGAGAGAGGCGCTTTTTCACCGGTCCTGGTTGCGCGCACTGCAGCGCTGCTCACGTTCTCCGTCGAGCGGCGAGTGAAAAAGCGGTTGGAAATACCGAACTCGATCTCGTTGGTGTCGGCGATCGCGTCGTTGTAGTCGAAGCGGATAATGCGATCGAATTCGTTTATGCCGGTAATCTTTCGGTAGATGATGTAGGGCTCAATCACATGTCGGAAAAAGAAAACGCCGTTGCCGCGATGAAAGTCTTTAGCCAGCGCCGGCGGCCTCACGTCCAACTCAAACTCCCCGTAGCCTCGCGTCAGGTTCGTGCTCAGCACTGCTCTATTGGTCGGATCCAGGGAGTTTGAATAAAAGGTCGCTCGCGCCCCCGCAGTAGCCGTAATGGAAAAGCCGGCAAAATTAATTGGCAAAGCCACGCGCGGATGGAAGTCGAGGCGCTGCACCAGTGACGGCGAGATGATGGGATCGCCGCCTACCTCGTTTCGGAAGGCGACTGGATCGTCAACGCTCTCTTTTCGACTCAGGCCTTCGGCGCCACCTTCAAAGGAAAAATAAACCGGCAGTTTCTTGAGGAAACTCAGGAGCGAGGGTCGCTTTTCGATGCTGATGCCAGGTAGTTCACGAATGCGAATACGCGAGGTGGGCAGCGAAGTAACCTGGGTCCGCGCCAGCAGATTGAAACTATAGTCGCCGTGGTTTTTGTTAACAAAGACCTGGGACCGCTCTTCGGGAGAAATCGCCTGCTGAATGTTGTCAGAAAACACCTGACGAAACGCTAGATTCGAAGTTATGTTAACGTCCGCCGCGGCAATGAATCCGTTTGGAAAATAATGAACACCTTCGACATAAAAACTCGAGCCGCCTTGATCCGGGTGATTGGCATCTTCTTTAGCGCCCAGTGTACGGTCAAAGACCGTATAGAACCCCAGATTAAAATATGAGCGCGAATTTGCCCGCGTGCGCAGGTCGGCGCCAATACCGATACCGCGCTGGGTGTAGAGATCATTGCGAAGCGTAACGTCTGCCGAGCGACCCAGCGTTTGATAGTAAGCGTTCGAGAGGCGAAACCCCTTCTCTCCTGAGCCTCCGAACGTTGGCGTCAAAAAACCCGATGCGCGATCGCGCTGCTTGATCGAGACTGAAGCATACGGGAGGTAAAAAATCGGCACGTCTTTGATTCTCAGTCGGGGCGAATAAACGCGCACCCGGTCACCGGTCTTTATCTTCGCGCGCTTCGCATAGAAGCTCCACTTCGGAACGTCTTCGTCGCACGCAGTAACCTGAACGTTCGTAGCCACGATGGTATCGAGGCTGATTTTGTCAACTCGGTCAGCAGTAAAATAGATTCTGGTTCCGTCCTGCGTCTGGTTAGTGAAACCCGTAGAGTCAACAAAGAATCCCGTCTTGGTCCGGTAGTTCCACTCCGCGCGCGTGCCGGTAATTCTCTGCTGGTCGCCCTGATCAAAGACGACGTTTCCCTCAGCGATGACCCTATTCGTTGCTTCGTAGACTGTGATCTTATCGGCTTGCAATCGATATGTACCAATACGCGCATCAACGTTGCCTTCGTAAACGAAAACGCGAGCTTGCTCGGGACCGGAAACAGTTTGTGTGCCCGCGTCGACTTTAAGTTGATCGGTAGCTTGAGCCGGTTCGCCTGGCCTCGCTGGAGAACGTGGGCGAACGGGCTGGTCCTGAGTGAGGGGGTTAACGTTGGGCGTGTCGGTCATGGGGTTCGTAACTTTCCGATCGACCGGATTGGTTTGTTGCGCGCGCACAAGTGAGGCCATGCTGATGATTGCGCTCGCGAGGGCAAACAAAATGGACCTGGGAATGGGCTTCGAGGAAAGAGCTACGCGCAAAAGAGAGTGGAGACCTCCCGACGTCCGCAGCGGCGAGCAGCATTATCTACAAAGCTTGCGGCACAAGCGCGCCTCGGTTGATTAAGACGTGGCGATGCTAGCACAGACAGTGGACAGTAGACAGTGGACAGTGTGCAGACAGCGTGCAGTGTGCAGTGGACAGTGGACAGTGGACAGTAAATAGTACTACCTACTTCCCTGCTTGACTGTCCACTGCCCACTGTCCACTGTTCACTTTCTTCTATGACAGCCATGCCCTCCACGCGGCACAAGCTAATGATCGTCGCGGGCGAGCCTTCGGGTGACGCCCATGCGGCGGCACTCGTGCGCTCATTGCGCGAGGCGGCGCCTGAGAGTCAGATGGACGTCTTTGGCGCCACCGGTCCGTTGATGCGAGCAGCCGGCGTCGATTCAGTGATTCAATCCGATGACCTGGCAATTCTCGGCTTACTCGAAATCGGACGCGCGTTGCCTAAATTCTGGCGGGCCTTTAAGAAGTTGAAGCAAGCGGCAACTGAAAGAAAACCGGAGGCGGTGATTCTGGTGGACTGGCCCGATTTCAATTTACGCTTGGCGCGCTCGCTGCACCGGCGTGGCCTGAGAGTTATCTATTACATCAGTCCACAGCTTTGGGCCTGGCGTTCTTATCGTTTGAAGACCATCAAGCGCGACGTCGACTTGCTGCTGACGATTCTTCCGTTTGAGCGTAGTTGGTATGCCAAACGGGGAGTGACGCAAGTCGAGTTTGTAGGTCACCCACTCGCCGGTGAGGTGGAAGCACGCTACGGTCGGGAAGATTTCTGCCGCTTTCATGATCTCGATCCCGCGCGGCCGATCATTTCCCTGGTTCCCGGTAGCCGACGTAAGGAACTCCATCGCATCCTGCCGGAAATGCTGGATGCGGCCGCGTTGATCTCTATCTCTCGGCCCGACGTTCAGTTTGTAGTGGTCGTGGCACCCAGCCGATCGCCCAAAGAAGCGAGAGAGATTATCGCCGCTAGCAGCGCGGCGGCGACGCTTCCGGAGGTGCTACGCATCGCAGATCACGAAACCCGCGAGGCCCTTGCTGCTTCTGACGCCGCCGCAGTGGCTAGTGGCACGGTGACCCTGGAAGCCGCTCTTCTGGGCACACCGATGGTCATAGTCTACAAGGAGTCTGCCATCAACTGGCACATTCTGGGCCGCTTGATCAATACCGAACACTACGGACTGGTAAACCTGATTGCGGGTAAACGAGTTGTGACTGAACTAATGCAGGATGAGTTGAACGGCGAGCGACTGGCGGCTGAACTCACTCCTCTGTTAGATACTCGGATAGGTCAGGACCTCCGGGTGCAACTTCGGGAAGTGGTCGATCAACTGGGTGAGGGCGGCGCATCACGTCGAGCCGCTGAACGCATACTTGATTTCGTGACGACCCGAGCGGGGTAAACCAGAACATTTTTCATATGTCATTTGACATTTCTCATTTGTCATTGCAAGAACTCATCGAGACTCAGCTAAGCAAAAACTCATCTAATCCGCACTCGAAGGGCAACAACTGAGAGATTCAGAAGAGGACGACGGGCTCACAACTGAAGTCCGGCCTAATAAACTATCACACCGTCGATTAAGACGAGCTCTTACGAATGACAAATGATATATGGAAAATTATGGAAAATTATTTATCATTTCATTTTTTCAGAGTCTCTAAGGCCACTAGAAGATAGCTTTTCTTCCAATTCTTTTACTCGCTCGCGTAGT
>CAZVHN010000150.1:0-5356 GCA_964626895.1 uncultured Chloracidobacterium sp.
AGATTTGCGCCATTGCTGCCGCCTGATGATTCCTGAATCAAATAGTACTGCCCGGGAGCAAGCGAGACCGGAGTTAGGTCGGTTACCGACCACGACATTCCGGTCGCGCCCGCATACTGGACCGACCAACCCGCGAGACTAACAGTGGCACTACCGCCGTTGAATATTTCGATGAAGTCGTTTCTAAACGGCGCGCCCGAGTTGCCTCCTCCGCCGTAGATCTGACTGATGACTAACTTTGTCAAAGGCGTTGGCGAAGGAGAAGGACTTGGCGAAGGAGTGGGGGACGGTGACGGAGTCGGAGTAGATACGGGCGAAGGAGTCGGTGATGGAGACGGCGACGGAGTCGGGCCGGGCGTGGGCGAAGGCCCGGGAGTTGGGTCCGCGCTCAGGTTCTGTGGATCACTTGGTGTGAGCAACTGAAAGTCGGTGAAGTTGTCATTTGTATCTTGCGTGCTGCCGCTTGAGCTCCCGGGCCTTCTTTCATAACTCTGGTTGGCATCGCTTGGCAGGGGCGCAATATGCATGCCCTCTTTGAAGGCCGAACCCAAACTCAGTCCAACCTGATCTACGACCGAATCATCAGGTAAGGTCAGAGCAATGCCACCGTCGTTGGCAATACCGCTCGTGTACGTTTTATCTCCCCCGACAGAACCGCCGTAGCCCGAATGCGACGCCAGAAAATGCCCGCGCGCAGGAATCACCGTTCCGGCATTTATTGTTACTCGCGTGCTGATGGCGCCTGAGCTACTCGACCCGCGAATCTTCCAGCCGGCAATTGCGATCGGCATGTCACTGTTATTGTAGAGCTCGACAAACTCATCGCTCGCCCCGTTTGGCCCGCGCGTCCGGAATTCACTGATCACAACCGAGGGTGCCAACGTGGGTGACGGTGATGGAGTCGGTGAAGGTGTAGGCGTTGGAGTGGGACTCGGCGTGACTGTCGGCGTCGGAGTGGGTGAGGGAACTGGGGTCGGTGTGGGCGACGGAGGGGAGACTATTAGTATAGCCGGCATCGATAGTACTCCTCGCGCTGACGCAGTTATCTGAGCACTACCCATCGCAAGTGCTTTCGCCAATCCGCTGGCATCGACCGTCGCCACCGTAGGGTTGTTCGAATGCCAACCGAAGATCACACCCTCCAGCTCCTCACCAATCAGATCAAATGCTTCGGCAGTGAATCGCACTTCTTCACCCGTTCTGAGCGAGGTCAAGATGGGCGAGACTATTATCGTAGAGACTGCGGGCAGTGGGCGAAATACCGTCCCGTCCACCCGCGTCCCCGGACTGAACAGACGGCCGCTGCTTTCGGAAGCCGTTTGATGCAACCGAAAACTCCCCATCACATCGGGCGAGCGAGTCAGCGATTCGTTTGCGTCGCCGCGCAACCCAGTTGAGCCGCCGTAGTTAAGCAACGTGATGATTGTGCCGGCTGAATCTCTCAGGGTAATGACACCGCCGGAATTCAGGAGCGAAAGGCCGCGGGTTGAAGCCTTGTAAATCTGTGCGCCGCCAAAGTTGTTGCCAGACGAATCCGGATTTCCGCCGCCAAAGACGACTACCGCCGTTCCTGCTGATAACACAGTACCAGCAGCAAATCTGTGGCGAACGATGTCTGTTGTTGCGCCTGGTCCGCGCGTCTGCAATTGATAAGCACTGAGATCTAAGTCTCGTCCGGTTGTATTGATCAGCTCGACAAATTCATCTTGCGAGGGGTCGCGCACGCCGTCGTGGTTAGCATCGCCTGCAATACCGTCGGCTGGATCAGCCAGGAATTCGTTAATCAGGACGTCTCTTACAAAACTTCCAGTGAATGTCAGCTCTACTCCGTTACTCTCGCGCACGCCTGTTGAGATATTAAGGGTGACTGTTCCCGCGCCGCGCAAATCCGGTGGAATGAGGAGGTGGAGTTCATCAAGCCCCGGCAGATCGGTAGACCTTTGCAGGGACTCTACGGACAACGAGCGGCCGGCGCTTGATGCGGATAGCTCGGAGCTTCCCCGGGCGCCCGTGGCAAATACCAGCAAGCGAAGTTGGCCGCTGGTTGGATCGAAGGGTCCTGATTGAAGAGTGTCGGCATTCAGAATAATGCCCTCCCCTCGACCATCGCCGGGTACTGAGAACAGACCTGGCGCCGAAGGCATGATCGTCACATTCGCTCTGGATTGAAATCCTTCAGAATTCTTAACCAAAACTTCCGCCGCGCCGAGCTCTGTTTCTGGTGGGACCACAAAGGTCACTTGCGTGGGAGAGACAAAGAGAATCCTGGCGGTCCGGCCGTTGACCGTGGCGGTGGTCCCAGCGAGCGACAGCGGGAATGCGCCATTCACTGAACGCTCGGCCTGCCGTGCCTCGCCAGCCAAGGCAGTTCCTTTGGCAATCGCAATGCTGTCAGGCGCGGTCGTCTGGTCAGGCCCGGGTTCGTTACCGTGAGCAGCTCCATTTAAAACTATGAGCGTGCCAAACGCCGGGCGAGGCTCGACTGTTGTTACATAGATCTCAGAATTATCGGCGAGATCATTTGATGAAACCGGACCCGAAAGCACCCGCGGAAAACTGAACGCAGCGATACTGCCATCATCATTTAGCGATGAGACCACCTCCGCGGTGGCTGCAGCAGGTGCCTCCGTCAACTTAGTGATTTGGCCGGTGGGAGTGTCGTATACGTACAACTCGACGCTGCGATCATTGTTCCCGCCGATCACATTTCGTCGAGTAGCAAATGCGATGCGTTTACCATCGCCACTGACGGTTGGATGCAAGGGTACGTCGTCAGCGCGTGCGCTGAGAGCGGTGACCTGCGTCGTGACGTTGAATCTTGCATCAAAAAGAAATACCTGGCTCTGCAGTGGCGCGGTTTCAGCTGAATAGACCACGCGTGAACCGTCATCGCTGATTGCCCGACCGTAAGTCATAGACAACGCGACACGATGGGTGGCGACAGTGGCAGTCCTCCCACTGGCGCGGTCGTACAACAGTAAGTCGCGTGAGTTGCTTTGACCCTGGCTTCCATCGCGAACAAAGGCCACGTGAGAGCCGTCGCCGCTGATCTTCGCTTCGCTAGCGCCGACGGTCTCGTCAGAAGAGGTGATCTGAGTGATCACCCGAGTGGTTGCGTCGATAGTTAGAACTTCGAAATTGTGATCGGCATTGAGTCCCGTAAGATTGCGATTCGAGGAGAAGGCGATGATGCTTCCATCATCGGTGATTGAAGGTTGAAGGTTGCCATCGCGAACGCGGGTGGAGATGTCCGCAGGAGTTGTATTGGTAATCTGGCTGACTGCCGCGCCATCAAAGAGGAATATTTCTGAGTTTCGATCCGGGTTTGTCCCGACGAGATCTTCGGCTGAAGCGAAACCGATACGCGATCCATCTTGTGAGACGGCTGGAGCCACTGCTCTCGAGATTCCGATTTGAGCGAACACCGTTGGGCCCGTGGAGAGATCAGCGCGAATCGCGCGAAACCCTTGACCGCTGCCCACCTCAGCCAGATTGCCGGTCGTTTCAAACGCGACGATGCGGCCATCACCACTGAGTGACGGATTGAGGTTAAGGACTTCCTCGCTTGTGGTTGTTACCCGAAAGAGCAGGGCAGTGGATCCAGTGGAACGTGGAGCGAACAGAGCTACAGAGGTTGTAACTAGAATGAGAGAAAAGCCGGTGAGAAGACTTGCACGAAGCATGGAGAGGTTGCTCCTGTTTCCGTCAAACTGGTGAGAGCTCGACGTAAAGAAATTCTATTCTCGATCCTGACTCATCAATGCCAGGCTTAAAGAATGAGGAACGCCGGCCTGAGATAAGGAAAGAGAGGCGGTGAAGTCCTCAATGATTAAGCTTTCTGGCTCCGCGCATTCTACACTCTTGCCTTCAGAATACAAGATAATTTCTGCACCGCTGGGGGTTCAAATTGGAGTTGCTGGCGGCCAACGCGCGGGAGTAAACCGCCCTTCCCAACCTCGAGCTGCTTGCAGTTGATCGGTGTCTTAGAGTGAAAGCCTTTCAATTAGAGAGGCAACCATCAACAGTTGTAGACTCGCGGTCCGGAAGAGCGGTTTACCCCCGCGCGTTGGCCGCCGGTATCTTCACACTGACCCAAGCGTTAACTGCCCTGCTTGTTTTGAAAAATAGAAGGGCGGCGCTATCTTAGGGACTTCAAAAGAAGGTGAAATAGCATAGAATGTAGTCAGTAATATGAAACTACTCATCAGTGGATCGCATGGCTTGGTAGGAAAGGCTTTGGTCAAGTCGCTCGAGGCTGCAGGGCATGAAATCTTCCGCCTGGTCCGACATGCGCCGGGTCCTGATTCGGAGATTGAATGGAGCCCGGACAGATATAGCATCGCGCTCGCGCGCCTGGAAGGCTTTGACGCGGTCATTAACCTGGCCGGCGAGAGCATTGCCTCTGGTCGTTGGGACGAAGAGAAGAAGCGCAAGATTCGAGAGAGCCGTGTCAAAGGCACGAAGCTGCTCAGCGACGCGCTCGCAAACCTGGCGCGCCCGCCCAAAACCCTCATCAGCGCTTCAGCAATCGGATACTACGGCAACCGGGGCGATGAACTGCTCACGGAAACCAGCCCGCCTGGCGATGATTTTCTGGCGGGCGTCTGCGTCGAGTGGGAGAACTCCACCGCGCACGCGGCGGAGAAGGGAATTCGCGTCGTCAACACGCGCTTCGGGATCATTCTCGATTCCGAGGGTGGCGCCCTGGCGAAGATGCTCACTCCATTTCGCATGGGGGTGGGTGGGAAAATCGGCAGCGGCAAACAGTGGATGAGCTGGATTGCGTTGGACGATGTTGTCGGCGCGATCGATCATGCGCTGGTGAGCGAAACTGTGAAGGGGCCAGTAAATTTTGTAGCCCCTAACCCGGTGAGGAATGCCGGGTTTACAAAGACACTCGGGAGAGTGCTTTCGCGACCAACCATTTTCCCGATTCCAGCATTCGGCGCGCGTCTTGTCTTTGGCGAAATGGGAGATGCATTGTTGTTGTCCAGCCAGCGCGTTGAGCCAGTACGGTTGAAAGAAGCTGCGTACCAATTCGATTATCCGCAGCTTGAGGGAGCGCTAAGCCATGTACTCTAAACTTGGGGTCTGGGTCTGCATTATGCACGGTTCGAATCGCAGGAGTTTCTTGGCTTGAGCCAGTCAGTTCGGCTAGACTAGTGCCATGAGTAACGACGAATTTGAAAAGAAAATGGAATTCATCGTGGATCAGCAGGCGCAGTCTACGGCAAAAATTGGCCAACTCGAAGACATCGTTGCTCGTCTTGCCAACGCAAGTTTGACAAGACTTGAAGATACGGATGAGAAGATTGCCGCGCTTCTCGACTCCCAAATCAGACTGACTGACTTCCAA
>CAZVHN010000151.1:0-8081 GCA_964626895.1 uncultured Chloracidobacterium sp.
CTGATTCCAGTGAAAATGGTGTCCAACACCTCATCGTCCGTAGGCATGAGGACGTAGCCAGCAACAGCCTTCTGGACGTTCCCCAGAGTTTCGCCGTAGGGAGTAGGGGACCAGGTGGATTCGCTCATCTATTCCTCGGCCAAAGCAGCTATAAGTTCCTCGGGAGTACCCATGGGGTACTTGAGCATGTCCACTCTAAATTTGTCGCCCAGAGATTTTCTGCTGATGCCAGGGATGTCCTCGTAGACGAGCCGCTCGAAGGTATGTCTCCACCCCACGCGCAATACACGCCCACGAACTTTGACTAGGCCACGGCACACTCTACGGCAGACGATACCTCCAGGGAGAATCGTCAAATCCAGACGCTTCCCAGACATGGCCTCTACCATAAGATCCAGGTAGCCATCCTCATGCGGAGCCACCTGCATATAGGCGATTCCAGCCATGAGTGACTCGCTTTCGGAGTCAGCATCGGACCACGGTATCTCTACGACTTGATCTACGACTCCGAACTGCTTGAACTCAGGGACCATACCCCGGTCCATCGCAACAATGAACTTGTTGGCGTACATGACCGGGAGGCGGTTCTTTTGGATTGCTGCGAGAGCGGATGGAGGGGTCTGTAAAACGCTTTGCCAGTCGCCAGGGCGATTCACAGCGACGTCGAAAGCTATGTCCTTGTTGAGTTCTCTCAGTCCAGTCTGGATTGTCTGAGAATCCAGCGCTCGGCCAAGCGTCGATACCTCGACGGCCATTCCCATACAGCCCCCTCACCGGGGGGCCTGGATCGCTCCAGACCCCCCTGCGGACTTACGCGCCCAGCGAGTACATCTTGACTACTCGGGTGGCCGAAATGAGTCCAGCCGCGAAGTAGGCGTGCCAAGCGATTGAGTTCACGTTCTTGTAGGGGCTGTTGACATCGTTGACGATGACTTCGGGATTGGCATCACCGTAGGACACCGAGCCGACGCCGCCGTCGCCGTAGATGTAACCGATCTGGTTGGTTGTCCCGTTCGTGGCCGTGATGTGGTTCTGCGTGGTGTACACCGAAACGCCGTAGATTGACCCGATGTAACCCTTGACCCACTTCTCCTGGCCCATCGCTCCGGGGACGTTGACCACGGCTCCGCTCCAGTTGACGCGGAGGGTCGTGACCTCGCTGATGATGTCCAACTCCTGTAGGGGAGTGATGACCGCAGCGAAGTTCCCATCAGGGTGTCCAGACACACCGCTGATGCCGGTGCACAGGCCAGCGAACAGGATCTTCCTCGCCTGCATGATGGCCGCTGCTCCACAGGCCGTTGCCGTCGTGATGGTCGTCTGGCCTCCGGTCTGTACGGCGGTGCAACAGAGTAGGTTGGTGCTGGTGTGAGCCTGAGTCCTAACAAGAGAATCCAGGGTGGCGTTGCCGCCGTCAAGGAGCCGCTTGCGGAGCCGCTCCCTGGTGCCCTCGACAGAAGCGTACTCGTAGAGCTGTCCGATCTTGAGGAACTCACCGAACTCGGCCACGGTGATGTTGGTCGGATTCGTCGAGACGCTGGTGATCTCGTTCGCGGTCACGGAGGCTTCCGTGATGTTCGTAGTGCCTGTCCCGGTGTAGGACGTCACCGGGCCTTGCGCCCCAGGACCAGGAGGAGCGAAATCAACGAGGCGAAGAATGTTCGCCCCGGCACCTTTCTGAATGGTGCCCTTCATGGTGAACTTCATGTGCTGGAGTGAATACTCCAGATCGCTGACAAACTTGCGGTTGATCCACGTCGAGAAGACGTCATCTACCGCAGCGTTAGAGGTAATGTGAGCCATGCGTTATCTTTCTGTCAGCCGCCTCATCTCTGCATCGAGTTCGGCGTCTGTTAGTTGTTCGAGCGTTTTCGCGACTGCCTTTGGAGACGGAGTTCCTCCGCTACCTGAGACCGAAGCTCTCTGCTTGGCCTCTTTCTGCCTCGCGAACTGCTCTGTTTTTCTCTGCTCGATCCCCGCCCTAACGACAGAAGCCCGCTCCTGCTTGACGTGCCAGTAGTGCTCGTCAAGCAGTCTGTAGGCTTCCTTCTGTGCGGACATCGGATTCCCGTCAGCAAACAAACGGGAGGCGTCGTAGCCGGAGTCTGCGACTTTAGACATGACTTCCGTCTCGATGTCCCCAGAGAAATCCGGGTGATCGTTCCGGAAGTTGGCCTCTCCCGCCGTGACGGCCTGACTTACCGCCCACTGGAGTACAGGATCAGGCGCGCGCGGAGTTACTGGTCTCGACTCGGGCTCGACCGCTTCGGGGTAGTCGGACTGCGTAGGCTCGTGGCGGCTTGCTTCCTCGGCCTTACGTCTCCAAAAATCTGCTTCCCCTGCGAACTTACCCAGCTTCGAGTCCAGAACTTTCTGCCTAGCCTCCATCTCATCAATGACCGCCTTCAGGCTGGCTTTCTCCAAATCCTCTTCTATCTCGGGCTCAGGAGCAGGGGGCTCCGGCTCGGATACCGAGGGTTCTGGAGGTCCGACTTCCGGAACGACTGCCTCCGCTTCGGGCTCGGGCTTCTCTGGCTCGGCCGAAGCAGCAGCCGCCGCCTCCGGATTCTTCATCAGCTCTTCAAGTTGGTCGTCAGTGAGTTCGCTTAAATCAGCCATTTTCTCTCTCTCGATGTCTGGTCATGGTCTCCTGAGCCAGGGATGTTTTCCTTCTCAGGTAATCCCTTACCTCTTTCATCGTGTTCTGTCTAGTTATACCAGAAACCATCTCGTATGTTTCGGCTCTTGTCTGAACAGGCCGGTCCGACTCTTTCTCTAGCCACTCCATCAATTCCACGTAGCCAGGATGATTAGAGAAGGACAGCACCATTGACGCGGCCTGAGTGTCAGAATCCGAAGGCGGTGGCTCCTGATCGACTTCGGCCTTGCGCCACGGGAGTAGCGTGAAAAAGCCGGAAAAGGGGTCTAAGGTCAAGATCCTGCCGCCTGAGCCGGTAGCATCCCAGGAGGCTGAGGCTGCTGCGGGACTCCGTTATTGGCGGGTCCACGCCCTCCAGCAAGTTGCATCGCCGCCGCGTTTTGCATCATGTTCTGCTGTTGCGAGGCGCTGCCGATAGCCGACGCCACCTCTGGCAATTCCAGCATTTCGCCTACCAACTCCTTAGCCAACTCTTCGGTCGGCATAATGAGTTGTAGCGCCGGGAACGCTGGCGCGAGAGACGCTAGGGTCTGATAAGCCTGGAGTTTCTGCTGCCGATTAAGGCTCATGCGAGAGCCTATGAATTCAACCTCGAAATCGCCCATGATATCAGCAAGCGAGGTTTCGGGTTCACTACCGATCCTCCTCTGTAGCGAGGCGTCATCCTCTACGAATTGCTGGCAGCGGCGTAGCACTCCTCTAGCGAGTGGCGGAAGGCACTCGTTCTCTATGACCATCGCCGCCAACTCCGGACGATCCATGGCGAACTGTAATCTCTGCGCGCCTACGGTCGCAGCCTCTCTGTCCGGGCCTTCCTGCCCCTGAATGGCTCCAAGAGCCCCGGAACCTTCCTGAATCCCGGCTTTGATTCCATTCAGAACGGCCATCCCGTTAGGTAAATTAGCATCATAGCGAAGCGTACCGATTGCGTTAGGCCCACCCCGAATCGGGACAAGAGTGTCAGCCTTCCACTCCCTGAGCTTCGCTGGATCGAAGTCGGCATCTGAATCGTAGGCTATGGGAGGATGAACCTGCCTGATCGCTGCCTTACAAACCAGGATCTTCATGGCGTCTGCGAAACTCTGATCCCACCGGACGACCTCTGCTGGAGCAATGCCGTAGAACCTTCCGTTGACTGGGTTGATGATAAAGGCGTGGACTGGAAGGCAGTAATCTGCCAGAGGCCACACGTCATTCCTCACCACTTCGCCGTTGAGTATCGTTATAACCCCACGACCCCCGGTCTCGGAACTACTCGCCAGATTCCCAGTCTCAAGCCTGAGAGGTACATCGTCCGGAACATCGCCCCAGTATTCGTAGCCGACCATGGGCTTGAATTCGCTGTGTCCTGCCGTATCTGTAGGCTGATCTAGGCCGCGACGGAAACTATCTTTGTTCTCAGTAGCCGGAGAAGAGCCCTTGCTGATTGCCCTCTCTACGGCCGCTGGATCATAAATTTTCATCCGGCGAGCTTCCATAGCATTCATGCGAAAACGCTTCGCGTACCCACTCATCTCGTAAAGCCGGTAACGCGAAGGATCGGGATAGAAGTCCATGGGGTCAATGTTGCGGAGGCAAACGTCGTCATAAACCGGCATGGTTACGCGCTGGAAATCATCAATGACTCCCTCGGGAGTCGTGGTGATGGTCCGCGTGAGGACGCTACGCTCCTCGTACTTCCATGGGCTCTCAATGATGGCCGTGCCGAAAATCAGCATATCGACCAGAGCCTCGATGAACGTGCGGAAGTGGCCCTCTAGCCCGAAGGTGTAACGCAGCAGTCTCGTCGCCGTGCGCCCCTTCTGCCAGTCCTCCCAGCCGGTAGGACGCGCCCTGACATACTCATGGTGCATGTCCCCGAATAGGCTCCTCGCCAATTTAGAGGCATACGTCATTACGGCCTTGTGCGTCTCAAAGTCCTTCAGTACGACCTGATTGCGCTGGCTCGATGTATTGCCGTAAGCCTGGCCTCGGGAGTAAGGCGTCTTGATGCCTCGGTTCGTCTTATCGTAGTCGGGCGTGACGATGAAGTTCGCCATCACCTCTTCCCACTTATCTACAAATTGCGACCTGTACTTTTCGGAGTTAGAGACAAACCCCATGGTGAATTCGTAGGGCCGATTGTTAGCCATGGAAGTAGTCCTTGGAATCAACCTTCCAGTCTCTTACGTCGAGGCTGTAGTCAACATGGCTCTGCGGCCACTGGACAGCGATGGTCTTGAAGTGCTTGCCGCGAACTCCAAAATCTACGTAGCACTGGAAACCGAGTTTCTTGGCCTGGGCGCAGAACGTAGTGTCCTCCCCCATTTTAAGCACTCCTGTTTCAAGGCAAGCGGCGCGATCCTTCTCGGAGAGAACGAACGGATTCTCCCCAGAATCGACTATACCATCAATTACGTCATGCCTAATGCAAAGGAGCCCGCTGCCTACAGAAGCACATTCCTTGAGCCCACGCCCAGGAATCACCTTTGTTCGGTTGAATGAAGGCATCCTGGCTATCTTGTATTCGTCTTCTACGAAGATATTGGCGAAGATGCCTCGATGGTCTTCGTGGGAACAGATTAGCCCGCTGACTATAGGCTCGCCCCATGCAGCCAAGCGATAGGGAGCATCCCACAATACCGCCTCGTCGTCGTCGATCATAACCAGAGAGGTCAACTCTGGCCGATCACGGCGCACCTGTTGAAACAGTCTGCACATATTCGCCCGGTTTAGCTCCACGAAGCCGCCAAATTCGTCCTTGACAGCCGTGATCGTCGTTCCGAACCTGGCCCAGTGCCCGAACATGAGGGCCAAGTCCGACGCTATGGTCCCTCGGGTAGGGATCATAATGAACACCGATTGAGCCAGCTTCGCAAATTCCTCTTCCTCCATGCCCATCATGGTAGGAGAAGGAGCTGTGGTCGAAGAGGCGGAGGTCTGCTGTGGGCTAGGCCCAAGGATTAAGTTGCCCATGCGCCGCTCTTTTCTAAAGCCGCCCTGATTCGGCAATTCGGAAGTTCATCAAGAGGGAGTTCGGAGTATTGCTCGGACAGCCTGTCTCCACCGTACCAATGAACGCCGATCTCTTGTTCCCCCACAGTGCCTCCGGTAGACCACAACTCTTCCACCTGAGACGAATCTGCTCCCAAGAACGCACCGTAAGGCACCAACCCAAACAACAGATTCATTCCGGCGCAAAGGGCTAGAATATGCGTGTCGCCCCACAGCTTGACACCTAGAGACTGACAGCCTAGTAGCATGGGGGAATCGAGACGCAGGCGACACCGGCGCATTGCTTCAGAGAAGAAAGGACTGCCAGCCCTCGCTCCGAGAACGTGAACACCATAAAGGTCACCGTCTTTAGTTGCCGGGAGCAGCACGTCAACGTCTAGCCATTCCTCGGGGATGGGTCTCACGAAAACGATGTCGGTATCGAAGTACACGCCACCGGCCCTGTGAAGGATGCCGTATCTCGCCGCGTCCGATGCGGTGACTATCTCCACAAATGTCGGATCGTACTTCTCTCCGGAATGGTGCAGGTTGACTTCCCAGGTGGGGTTGAGCCTCTTAAAGGAATCAAGAGACGCCATCCTAAGCTCCGGCATCTCTCTCTCGCCGTACCAATAGAAGTGGGCCAGCTTAGGGATCATCGCGTACTCGATGAGTAGTGAGGGAACCTGGCGAGCCAGGGAAGGATAGGAGCCGGTTGGCGCAGTCCGGGCTCGATGGGGACCTGCGAGATCGCTATATCTCTCCCGAAGATGTCAGTCTTGCCAGTTCGACACGCCTCGATGAACTCCATGTCCCCGTCCTTTGGGCAAACCACATCGCTGGGATAAAGCTTGACATCGGCCCGCACGTCAATGCAGGCGAGTTTGTTGTTGATCTGGGCCGAAGATCCCAACCATGAAAAGTGCCATCCCCCATCCACACAGGGAAAATGATGCCGCAACTGCCGCAGCTTCTCAGCGTCGAAGTCCGGCCCTACCCCCCAAGGGGCGGCAACCGTGCCCTTCCAGGCAACGGGGAGAGCGGTATCGACGTAGTAGTAATAGAGCAACTGTCGGAAGGCCATGGGATGAGCAGGCGGTTCGTCCTTGAGTGCCTGGATGACTAGCGGATCTGGGATTTCGTCCACGTCTCCGACCAAAACGAGGTCTCCTGGGGCCGCGTCCCACAATCCATCCCGAATTCGACGCCTCTGACAGTGCTCTATCTCTGGATGAGGCCCAGTTGGGAACTCAGCAGGAGAAACAACACGGATTCTGTCGATGAAGGCCCGGAATCGGTCTTTATTCTCTGAAAAATGCAGCGGCTTGGCGTTGCGGCGGAAGGAAACGGGGAACTCGACGAGAACGAACGTGTCAACCACGTCCTTGAGCGTCTCCAAGCGCAATTCCAGCAGATCCAGTTCGTCATTGAACGTGAACCCGTCGAAAACCCTCATACTGAGGTCACGACGAAGGGACTATTGGTAGATGCAATCACCTTTTCCAGCTTGTCGTCGTAATACTTGCACTCGTGGATCATATCCCCGGTCTTGAAAGGCTTTCTCGTAACGTCAAAACAAGAATCCTGCCCACCAGCCCACGGGATTCCAGCCCACTTGGCGAGGGTGTAGTCCCGGTTCCTGGCGTTTGCTGCCGCTATATCGGGGTCTGAGACCTCATACGCAGGCTGAGGATGACTCTGATGGTAAACGGCCACGGTCCAATCCCCCAGGAACCGTCCAGTCTTCAACATGATGCGGCCCATGAAGTCGTTGTCCTCGTAGCACAACCCTTTTAGATACTCCTCGTCCCAGCCGCCACACGCCCTAGCGTGTTCCGTAGAGCAGGCCAGAAACCATGGGGCAGGGAACAGCCTCGCAGGCCCGCAGTATTGAGCCCCGGTGTCAATGTCGATGACGAGCGAGACCCAGGCCATCTCGGACAGATCGCATCGCTTCACCCTGTTGACGCAATTCGGGGTGACTATCACGTCGGAAGACATCACATAGAGGTTAGGACGCGAAGCGTTCTGGAGAGCCTCGTTGAATGCCCTCGCTGGATTGTTGAAGCCACCTGCGATGCGGTAGGCATCGTAGTCAGGCATGTCTATCCACTTGAAGGCGCACGGCAGAACACGCTCGGCGTATCCGCGCACCCCGGAATAGTCGAACGTGGACCCGTCGTTGACAATAACCACTTCGTCTGTCGGAGACAATGACCTGGCGAGCGACCTTAGGCACGACAGGATCACCTCGTACTCGCGGTTGAATACGGTCAAGAGCACCGAGGCATCGGGATTAGACGAAGTTGACATGCTGCGGCTCTCCGATCATGTAGAGGATGTTCTTGTTCTTTCCGTTGAACTGACAGACGTTGCACGAGTTGGCCTTGAAGTCCGCGTAGGCCTCGCACTTCTGATGCGAGTAGAACCACGACGCAAGCCGCTGGTT